>CATPBO010000144.1 GCA_955652835.1 Candidatus Dormiibacterota bacterium | reverse complement strand
TTCAGTCTTCTGTGCCAGCAGCCGCCCGCCGACCCTGACCAGAGGGAGGCACAGCTCGGCCAGCACCGGCATTGGCGCGAGGGCCCGGGCCACCGCGACGTCGAACGACTCGCGGTACAGCGGATCCTGACCCACGTCCTCCGCTCGCCTGGCCAGCACCTCGACGCCCTCCAGCCCCAAAGTGGCGCAGGCCTTGACCAGGAAGGCGGCCTTGGCCTGGTCGGCTTCGACCAGCGTCAGGCTCAGGCCCGGCCGTGCGATCTTCAGAGGGAGCCCGGGCAGTCCTCCACCCGAACCAACATCCACCACCTTGTTCGCTTCGCCCAGGTGCTCAAGCAGGACCAGCGAGTCCTCGATGAGCTCGCCGGCAGACCCCGACACCAGCCCGGGCCACTTCGAGATCATTCGCGCGAGCTCAACGAGCTTAGAATCGTTCACTGACATGCCCATCTACGAGTATCGGTGTGAGAGCTGCTCCGAGAAGTTCGAGCTCCTGACCAGGTTTGCCGAGCGGGACACAACGCAAGCTTGCCCAGCCTGCGAATCGACAAGGACCAGGGTATTGGTCTCGAGCTTCGCCGTCGCGGGCGCTGAGTCATCCGAGTCGCTCGACTTCGGGAGCGCGGAGGGTGGCGGCGGCTGCTGCGGAGGCGGTTGCGGCTCCTGCGGCACCAGCCCCAACTAGCTCTCTAACTTGCTCTTCCCGGTGACGTACCGGGTGAACGCCGCCGGCCACATGGAGGTGGGCGGCTGCGACGTCGTCGAGCTGGCTCGCGAACACGGCACGCCTCTTTACGTCTACGACGAGGCAACCGTCCGCCAGCGAGCGTCGGAATACGTGGCCGCCATGGGCTCGGCCGGCGACGTGCTGTATTCGGCCAAGGCGTTCGCCTCGCCGCAGTTCCTGCGCGTGGTGGCAGAGGAGGGCCTCGGGCTCGACGTGGTCTCGGCGGGTGAGCTCCACCTCGCATTGAAATCGGGTTTCCCGCAAGACCGCATCCATTTTCTCGGCAACAACAAAAGCAGGCAGGACCTCGACGCCGCGTACGCGGCGGGCGCGACGATCGTCATCGATGGCGACTACGAGTTCGAGCTCTTGCGGGAGGTCGTCCCTGAGGGCAAGCGAACGCCGGTCATGCTCCGGCTGTCGCCGGGCGTCAAACCGGACACGCACGATCACATCTCCACGGGCCAGCTCGATTCGAAGTTCGGGTTCTCAATCGAGTCGGGCGCAGCCCGCCAGGCGGTCGAAAAGGCACTGCAGCATCCGCGCCTGGAGCTGATCGGTCTGCATTCGCACATCGGCTCGCAGATCTTCGGCCTCGGGGCTTACGAGCACGCGATGAACATCATGCTCGACCTGCTCGTCCAGCTCCGTGACGACCTCAAATTCGAGCCACGCAAGCTGGGCGCGGGTGGCGGGCTGGGCATCGCGTACACGCGGAACGACGACCCGCCCACACCGCGTGATTTCGTGGAGGCCGTGCATCACGCACTGGTTGCCGGCTCCGCGCAGCGTGGATTGAGAGTGCCGCAGCTGGTGGTCGAGCCTGGGCGCTCCATCGCAGGACCGGCCGGGATGGCGCTGTACACGGTGGGTTCGATCAAGGACATCCCCGGTGTCCGTCGCTATGTCGCTGTGGACGGCGGCATGGGCGACAACATCCGCCCCAAGCTCTATGGCGCGCGCTATGAGGCGTACCTCGCGTCCGCGCCGGATCGAGCTCCAGATGGCACGGTCACTATCGCCGGCAAGTACTGCGAGTCGACGGACATCCTGATCACCGACATCGAGATGCCGGCGCTGAAGTCCGGAGACATCATCGCCTTGCCTGCGGCGGGCGCGTACTGCCTTGCCATGGCGAGCAACTACAACGGGATGCCCCGACCCGAGGTCTTGATGGTCAACGAGGGTCAGCCTCGGGTCATGCGGCGGCGGGAGACGCTTGACGACCTCGTCGCTGCCGAGGTGTTCTGACTAAGGCTGCACGGACACCGGGGGAGAGGTGGAGCACGGACCGCTCACGTTGTTGCAGGCCACGACGTACGCGTTCAGATCCTTCTGGATCCCCGGAGGCGTACGGACTGTTGCTCGAAAGTCGCTCGACGTAACGGTTACGTTGCCGGCGAAATGCGATGTGTCCTTCTGAGACACAACCAGCGCAGCAGGTGTGCCGACTGTGAAGTTCTGGAGCCTGACCGTGAAGTTTCCAGTGGCTGAGATCGACACTAGAGTAACGACAGCTTTTGGTGATGGGGTAGGCGTCGGACTCGGGCTCGGCTCGCTGGTGGGTGAGGGAGTTACGACAGCGACGGGCTCGAGGACGTGAAGGATTGCCGACACGCGACAGATGGAGGCCCAACAGATGTGGACTGTGTGATCGCCGATGCCGATGTCCTGCGGAATCGTGATCGTCGCGCTGACATTTCCGTTTGCGTCCGCGTGGAACGGATAGGTGTGCACCGGGCTGAACAGCCGGATCTCCCCGTCCTGGTTGGCGGGCACGTGACCGGCCGTGACCAGAACTGTGTCACCCGCGGCGACCGTTGAGGGTGACAGGGAAAGCGCGGGGGCCTGATGTGTTGCGATGTAGCCGACCGTACCCGCCACCAGAACGAGAATGAGCACCGCGGCTGTGGCGGCGGCGACAAGACCCTTACGTGATTTCTTCTTCACCACGGGAGGCGGAGGCGAGGGGTACGCGACGGTGATCGACTCGGCGTCGTCCGTCTCGTCCACGCCGGCGAGCGGAGCCATCACCGTTGCGTCCCCCGGAGTTGTGAGGGGCATGGCCAGTGCAGCGAGCGGCGACATCACCACGGTCTTCGCGGCAGGCGTCGCGCTCCGTCGGGCAAGGGCATCGGCAAGAGCGTCGACAAAAGCTGTGCAGCTCGGCCAGCGATCAGCTGGATTCTTGGCCAGGCCGCGCATGATCACCGAGTCGACTCTCGGGCTCAGTTTTCTGATGCGCGTACTGGGTGGCGGCGGCTCGCGGTGCACCTGCGCGTAGAGGATCTCCAGCAAACCTTCGCCATCGAACGGGATCACTCCGGTCAACATCTCGTAGGCGATGGTCGCCAACGAGTAGCGGTCGGCTTCCGGGCCAACCTTGCTGCCCGCCACCTGCTCGGGAGCCATGTAGGCCGGGGTTCCGGTCGTCACCCCCGTCATCGACTTGAGCGAGGATCCCTGCAGCAGCTTGGCCAGACCGAAGTCTGCGAGTACGGGCGTGTCGTCTTTTTCGAGCAGCACGTTGGCCGGCTTGACGTCGCGGTGAACGATGCCCTGACCGTGGGCGTGGTCGAGACCTGAGGCGATCCCGCGGAGGTATTTGATCGCCGTGGCCTGGTCGAGTATCCCCTGGCCCAGCCGGTCGGCGAGGCTTCCGCCTGGGACGAACTCCACGATCATGTAGGGCGTTCCCTGGTACTCGCCGAAGTCGTAGACGTTCAGGATGTTTGGGTGGCGCATCTGAGCGATCGCCTGCGCCTCATGGCGGAACCGGGCGATCGTATCAGGGTCCGGCGCGATCGCTTGCAGGACCTTCACCGCGCCCGTGCGCTCGAGCTGAGCGTGGTAGGCGCGGAAGACGAAACCCATGGCCCCCTGTCCGATGAAGTCCTGGACCTCGTACTGCCCGAGCTTGGTTCCGGGTCCGATCGGCACGGGTCCAGATTATGAGGTTCGGTTCCGACAACCCAACTTGAGTTAAGCGAACTTCGATTCTGGTTTCTAGCCCTAGGCTCCCACGGACACCGAGCCGGAAGTCAAGCTGCCGGCCGTGACGTAGGCCGGACCGATCAGTATGGCCGTCGGCAGGATGCCCAGCGGAGTTTTGAAGGTCACGGTGCTGCTGCTGCCCGGAGCTACCGTCACCGTGCCGGCCGGATGACAGGTTCCGCCCTGGCAGACGGACACCGTTGCGGTGCCGCCGTAGAAGTAGTGAAAGACCATGGTCGTGTTGCCTGTGGCCGAGACCGAGACCAGCGTGATCGAGGCGGCGGGGGTAGG
>CATPBO010000143.1 GCA_955652835.1 Candidatus Dormiibacterota bacterium | reverse complement strand
TGGAGGATGCCGGCGTTCATGATCGCGATCCGATCCCCCATCGTCATCGCCTCGACCTGGTCGTGCGTGACGTAGATGAATGTCGTTTCGAGATCGCGGTGCAGCTTCTGCAGCTCGATCCGCGTCTGGCCGCGCAGCTTGGCGTCCAGGTTGGAGAGCGGCTCGTCGAGGAGGAACACTTTCGGGCTGCGCACGATCGCGCGACCAAGAGCAACGCGCTGCCGCTGGCCGCCTGACAGAGCGCGAGGCTTGCGCTTCAGGAAGTTGTCGAGGCCCAGAATCCTCGAGGCATTCTTGACCCGCTTGTCCATCTCGTCCTTCTTCATGTGCTGCATCTGCAGCGGGAAGGCCATGTTGTCGTACACGCTCATGTGCGGGTAGAGCGCGTAGGACTGAAAGACCATCGCGATGTCTCGGTCCTTGGCGGCGATGTTGTTGACAACCCGGTCGCCGATCCGGATCTCCCCTTCGGTGATCGCCTCCAGGCCCGCAAGCATGCGCAGGGCGGTCGACTTGCCACAGCCGGACGGGCCGACCAGGACCATGAACTCCTTGTCTTTGATCTCGACGTTGAAGTCCTTCACGACGGTGAGGTCCGCGGTGTAGCGCTTTACAACATGGTCATAAGTGACTGATGCCATTTTTCTATCCCTTAACAGAACCGGCGAGAATGCCGCGGACGAAGTAGCGCTGGAGGCTGAGGAATACTACCAAGGGCACGATCATCGAGAAAAATGCGGCCGCGGTCAATAGCTGGTAGCTCTGGCCGTACGAGCCCACCAGGTTGACGAGGGTAACCGTGACCGGGGCTACGTTCGCTGTGCCGCCGACGTAGATCAGCGCAACCAGCAGGTCGTTCCAGACCCAGAGGAACTGGAAGATCACCAGCGACGCCAGGGCCGGCACGGACAGCGGCAGCACGATCCGGAAGAACACCGTCAGCGTTCCAGCGCCATCGATCTCCGCCGACTCGAACAGGTCGCTCGGGAGGGCGCGGAAGAAGTTCGACAGCAGGTAGATCGAGAACGGCAGGCCGTAGCCGGCATGGGCGAGCCACAGCGGGATGAAGGGCGGCAACCCGATCGAGGTCAGATGGTCTGGTGTGAGCTGGGCGGAGACCAGGACCTTCTGAATCGGGACGAAAGTGAGCTGCAGGGGCACGGCCAGCAGCCCGACCAGGGCCAGGAAGATCCAGTCGCGGGCCGGGAACTTCATCCAGGCGAAGGCGTAAGCGGCAAAGGCCGCCAGGGTGACCGGGATGACCGTGGCCGGGATCGAGATCATGAAGCTGTTGAACAGGCTCTGACCGAGGTTGCTGCTCGCAAACATCTGCGAGTAGTTGTCCAGCGTGAACTTGAACGGGGGTGACAGAGCGGTCCACCAGCCGGTGTTGGCGATGTCTTGGGGCGTCCGGAACGAGGTGACCAGGAGGCCGATCGTCGGCACCATCCAGGCCACCGTGAGGCCGATCACCACGATGTGGAGTACAGCGCCGCTCAAGCGGTCGGCGAGCCACCTGGGCGAGAACCTGGCCACGGTCGAGGTAGTCGGACTGGCGACTGCGACCGTCATCGTCTTGCCTCCACAGCTCTGAACTGTCGCAGGTTGAAGATCAACACGGGTATGACTGTCAGAAGGAGGATGACGGCCACCGCGCTCGCGTTTGCATAGTCGCTCGGGAAATGCTGATACAGCAGCTTGTACATGCGGTTGGCGAGCACGTCGGTGTTGTAGTTGCCGTTGGTCATGGCGTAGACCACGTCGAAGGCCTTGAGGGCGAAGATCACCAGCGTCGTCCCCACGACCACGACCGTGGGCATCATCAGCGGAAAGATGACGCGCCGGAAGATGGTGATCTCACCTGCTCCGTCCACCCGCGCCGCCTCGAGCAGGTCCGACGGGATGCCCTTCAGCGCGGCGGACAGGATGACAAGCGAAAATCCGACGATGCCCCACACCGCCGCCCCGATGAGGGCGAGGTTGTTGAGCGGGATCAGTCCGAGGAGCGCTGTCTCATCCTGGATCCACGTCCTCGGGTCCTGGTGGAAGACCGTATTGAGGATGAAGTTGAGGGTGCCGGTCTGGGGCTGCCCCGGCGGCTGATACGCGTACATGAACTTCCAGATCACGACGAGGGCGACGGACGAGATCGCCATCGGCATGAAGATCAGCGACTTGACCGCGCTCTCGTACGGCACGCGGTCGAAAAGGACGGCGAGCAGCAAGCCGAAAGCGAGGACGAAGAGCGTGTAGAAGATGAGCCAGAAGAGGTTGTCCCGGATCGCGATCCATGCGCCCCCGGTCGGGAATCCGGCCAGCTGCGCAGAGAAATTCTGCAGCCCGACGAAATTGCCGTGCTGGTCCTGGAAGCTCTGGGCAATGGTGCCGACGGCGGGCGCGACCAGAAATCCAGTGACCAGCACGAGCGCCGGCGCGACCCAGATCCAGGGCCGCACCGACGGGCGCGCTTTGTCCGGCAGCTGCCGGACCAGGTACTCGCCGCCCACGATGTAGGCGGCGAGCACCGCCGGTACGCCGACCACTACGACGACCAGTGTCGGTATGTCCGTCAGCAGGACGCTGAAGTCCATTTCTTCCTTCCGCTATTCGATTACGCCGTGTACGCCTTGGCCTGGATCGCATCCAGGTTCGCGAGTATCGAGTTGAGCTTCGACTGGTCCGCCGCGAACTGGAGCACCGCTGACCAGTAAGCGTTCTTCATGTCGGCCGGCATCAGGTCGCCTGCGTCGTACTTGCCGATCTTGGTGGCGACCAGGATCGAGGCGGTCGACTTCGCAAGCGGGTCCGGATAGCTGTCAAGGCTGACATTCTTGTTCGGCGAGATCTTACCTCCGCGCTTGACCCAGATCGCCTGCGCGTCAGCGGTCGACAGGTACTGAAGCATCTTTCGCGCCTGCGGAGTGTCGTGGAACATCGACCATGCGTCGCCTGCCACCACATGCGCGCCGCCGAACGAAGCTGTGATGTCCGGCATCGGGAAGAAGTTGAAGTCCGTCACCGGCTGCAGGGCTGCATTGGCGCTCGTGAAGAAGCTGGTGATGAACGAAGCCTGGTTGTGCATGTAGCACTTGGGCGGACTCTGGAACATAGGTGTGCCGCCGTCCGCGAAGTTGGTGGCGGCCATGTTCTTGGCCCCGCCGTAGACGTTGCTGTCGCCGGACCCGAGGATCGTGCCCCAGGTCTGCCAGGCAAGCTTGATCTCAGGCGAGGTCCACTTCTGCTTGCCCTGCCACCAGGCGTCGTAGACGGTGGGCCCGGACTGGCTGAGGACGATCTCCTTGACCCAGTCGC
>CATPBO010000142.1 GCA_955652835.1 Candidatus Dormiibacterota bacterium | reverse complement strand
GCGACGTAATCGCCAAGAAGGCGGCCGGCGACATGGGCGCCAAGGAGTGAGATGAACTGGTTTGGATCGGAGTTCGCATTCAGCAGAGTGGTCGACCACAGCGTCAGCAGCGGGCTGGTGATCGCCATCGTCAGCACGACCGCGCCCATCGCGCGATACGCGACAGTCCGGCGCGGCGCGCGCATCGCGGGCGCTAGCTGCGCGATGCTCTCCAACCCGGAGAAGGCGAGAAAAGCAGCTCCATATCCCGTGATCAGGAGAAGGGGGGTCAGCGGCGGCCCCAGCGTGACGGCGCTGAAGCTGTGGAGTATGCCCGCCGGTCCCAGGTAGATCGCGGTTGCAGCCACTACGGCAAGCTGGCCCGCTCCAGCAAAGCAGACAAAGACCGCGGTCGTGCGCGCGCTCTCCTTGATACCGAGGAGGTTCAGGATCCCCAGAGCGAGCAGTGCGGCCACGGTGGCGTACATCGCCCATGGAAGCAAAGAAGGCATCACGACGGCGAGGTACAGCGCACCCGACAACGCGCTGAGCGCGGCGGTGAGGTAGTAGTCGACCAGGATGAACAGGCCGCCAAGCAGGCCGGCAAACGGGTGCAGCGCTTGAGAGGAGACGTTGACCACGCCGCCGCCTTCCGGATAGCGCCACGTCACCTCGGCGTACTTGACACAGAGAAGGATGAAAACGAAGAGCGTCATCAACACAAACAGGGCGGAGCGCGCGCCAAACGAGCCGTAAAGGATGCCCGGCACGTAGTAGATGGACGTGCCGATGTCGGCGAAGACGACGGCCCAGCAAAGGAACGCGCCGAGGCTTCCGCCATGGAACTTGATCCGGCGACGCGCGCGTGGGAGGGCGTGGTTCACTCGGTGACCCGGTCGCGGCGCTCGACAAAACGCCGGCGCAAGACCTCCAGGTCGTGGCGAAGCTCCTGGACCTCCCGCCGCGCTTCCCGGTCCGGGATGTCCATGAAGGCGACGGCCGTCACGTAGTCCTGAGCACGCTCCAACTGCCGGATGGCAGTGCGCAAGACTTTGCGCCGCTCGTCTGCGCTCCTCGAATCGGGGAGCTGAAGGATGGGGTTGCGCATGCCTCCAACCTATGAGCGACGCCGTTAGGGCTCCGTTTGGCCCAGGACCGTATGCGTATGGATCTCGTATGGATTCCGACGCGATCCTTTACCCTCGCCTGAGATGGGTTCCGACCAAATCGCTCGCCGTGGCAGGCGGCCCGGCGATTTTCGGGTCGTCGTCCGCCGCGCCACCAAGCTGCCCCGCACCCTCGGAGCGCCGGCGCTCTTCGCCGCAAGCTATGGGAACGTCGGGTCGAGCATCTACTACGCGCTCGGCGTCACCGCAGCCTTCGCGTTAGGCCTCACGCCGCTCGCCCTGATCCTTGCGGGCTTGATCTTCGTCAGCACCGCCCTCAACTACGCCGAGGGATCGGCAGCGCTGCCGCACGCGGGCGGCAGCTCGAGCTTCGCCCGCCGCGCATTCAACGACCAGATAGGTTTCCTCGTCGGCTGGGTGCAGCTGCTCAACTACACCGCGACGGTCTCCATCTCCTCCTACTTCGCGATCAGCTACCTCGGCGTATTCGGCAAGTACTTCTGGATGTTCGACCTCTTCAAGACCAGCGAGCTCTGGCACGTCGGCGCGACCGTTGTGTTGATCGGCCTCCTCATCGCCGTCAACGTCATCGGCATCCAGGAATCGAGCGCGCTCAACCTTGTGCTCGCGATGGTCGACCTCGTCACGCAGTTCGCGCTGGTCATCCTCGGGTTGATCTTTCTGCTCAATATCCGGACCGTCATTGACAACGTGCATTTCGGCGTCGCACCAACGTGGGGCAACTTCCTCGCAAGCATCTCGATCGCGATGGTCACGTACACAGGTATCGAGACGATTTCCAACATGTCCGAAGAAGTGAAGAACCCAGGCCGCAGCGTGCCCCGTGCGACCTTTGCCGTGATCGCGGCAGTGCTCTTCGTCTCGGCGTTTCTTCCCACCATCGGTATGAGCGTCTTCCCGGTCCATCTGGACGCCGCCGGCCACTACACGACAGACCTGGCCACGGTGTGGAAGAACGACCCCGTGGCCGGCATCGTCACCGGATTCAACACTGTCTCCGCGACGCTCGCATTCTGGGCAGGCCTCTGGGTTGGCTTCCTGGCTTTCACCATCCTGGTGATCGCCACCAACGCCGGCTTGATCGGAATCTCCAGGCTGAGCTATTCGCTCGCGGGGGCGGACCTGATTCCTCACCGCTTCGCCCGCCTGCACCCGAAGTTCAAGACACCGTACGTGTCGATCATCGTCTTCGGGGTCGCCGCCGCCGTGCTGGTTCTCCCTGGGATCTTCGTCAAGGGTCAGGAGATCGACCTGCTCGGCGCCGTCTATTCGCTTGCCGCAACTTTCGCGTTCTGCTCGGCGCACCTCTCGGTCATGCGGCTGCGGTTCATCGAGCCCGATCTCTACCGTCCCTACCGCATGCCCTGGAACATCAAGTTCGGCCGCGACAGCATTCCTGTGATCTCACTGGTCGGTGCGCTGGCCATCGGCACGGTGTTCACGCAGCTGGCGTCCCAAAACATCTCCAACTCGACGTACATCTGGCTCGGATGGCTGATGCTGGGCGTGCTCACGTTCTACCTGTACCGCCGCTACCGAAAGCAACCGCTGTGGGAGCCCCTGGCAGTGCCGCCACCCCCGGACCGCGAGATCGACCGCCTGCCGGCCGCGCCACTCCCTAGCTCGGCCAGGTACCGCCTGGGACGGCGCGAGCGAATCGCCGCGCATGCCGCAGCCCTACCCGCTCAGCATCGCCGGCACAAGCCCGGTTGGCAGCTCGAGTTCGAATTGTTCTTCGCCCG
>CATPBO010000141.1 GCA_955652835.1 Candidatus Dormiibacterota bacterium | reverse complement strand
GCATCACACCGACTCCGTCGGCGAGGCTCTCGATCTCCAGGCCGACGTGGTGGCGGGCGTAGTAGGTGGCGATGTCAGCGGCCGGCGCCCCCGCGACCGAAGGCGGGGGAGATATGAGCCCGGTCAGCGCCAGCGCTACCGCGGCCAGCAGTCCGGAGGCGGGAAGCCACCGCACCCACGCGCTCACGGCCGGAGCTTACGCGCGGTCCGTCAGCTTCGCGACTCGTTTACGCACGACGGTGGGCTCAGGCGCGGTCGCGACCTGCGCCTGAGCCTAGACAATGCCGGCTAGTCGCCTATTCGGGCCGCGTCTGCAGCCTCGGCAAGGCCATGGAGGACATTGAAGAACTCTTTGGACTGACCGCGGAACAGCCCGTCGGCGGTGAGCCCTTTGACTGCGCCCATCGCGGCTCCCGTGGTTTCGGTCGGCCGAATGATTGAGACGACCGGGAACGTCCGCTTCAGGAAGAACGTTGGCTCGGGCATGATCAGGTTGGTCTGCGTGTCCTCGGAGCCCGATTTGTTCAGGTCAGGGAACACGAGGCCGTTGGTCGGATCGGTCAAAGGCTTTGCATTGCCTGCCTTGTCCTGCCAGGTCTGGAAGTGCATCGTCTCGGTCGGACCAATGCTTAGCAGAATGCGCAGCACTTCCGGACTGCTGACTCGCTGTGCCAGGGAAGGGTAAAGGCTGCTTCCACCCTGCTCGATGGTCGCGAAGTGGAATCCTGCCGTGTTGGCGATGGCCTGGATGTGGTCATCGGGCGCAAGGTCCGCATCGTTCCGGGGAATGGCCGGGAACTTCCCCGCCTTGAGACCCGGGATTGCTTGCGCAAACGAATCACCGAGGTCGGGGTTCTTCGTGCGGCTCCGATACCGCGTGAACCAGCTTGTATCCACCGAGAGCTCCATGAGGTTGGTGAGCCGGCCGATCTTCTGGGCGCCGGTGGCCTTGCTGCTGGGTAGATTGCGGAACTTGTCGAGATTTATCGCTGACGAGCCCTTCGACACGAGGTAGGCATTGATGAAGGTGAAGTGGGTGAACTCGTCCTCGGTGTTGTCGTGGATGTACTGGGGCATGTCCTGGTCCAGAACCTGCAGCTTCTTGATGTAAGCATCGCTGCCGTCCCCGCCCGGCACCTCAGCGTCCTGGATTCCGCCAAGCTCGTTGTACTGCTGCCAGAGATCCGTCTCGAGGATCTCGAGCGCCGAGAGAAACTTTAGGATCGCTGCATCACCGGACGTCAGTCCGCCTGTAGTTTTCGCGAACGCGGGGATGGCACTCGCCAGCACTCCGGAGCCCGCGGCCGTTGCTCCCACGGCTAGTCCCGTAAGCAGGAAAGAACGTCGAGTGGAACGACGCGGTGACGGGTTTGACTGACCCTCCATTGGCGCTCTCCTTTTTTAGGCAGCACAAAATAAACGGCGTCTGCAGGGGCTCCGTCGCCGTGCGGCCCCCAATGCAGCACGGCGTCTGCCGATGATTACCGACGAGAGTTACAACCCTGAAGGGATACTCTTTTGACGTGGCAATTCCTGTCGACGTGTTCGGACGCACTGGGCACGAGAGCACCCGCACGCTCTTCGGCGCGGCGGCACTTTCGCAAGTCAGCCAGGACGTCGCCGATCGAACGCTCGAGGTGCTGCTTCGCCACGGTGTCAACCACATCGACACCGCCGCCAGCTATGGCGACGCCGAGCTGCGCATACGCCCCTGGCTGAAGCACCAGCCTGGCCGCTTCTTCCTTGCGACCAAGACCGACGCCAGGACCAAAGACGAGGCGCGCGAAGAGCTGCACAGATCGCTCGATCGGCTTGGCGTCGACCACGTCGACCTCTGGCAGCTGCACAACCTCGTCGACCCAATCGAGTGGGATACGGCGCTCAGCCCGGGAGGCGCGATCGAGGCAGCGGTCGACGCTCGCGCCAAGGGACTCGTGCGGTTCATCGGTGTTACAGGCCACGGAGCGCAGATCGCGGCCAACCACCGTCGCAGCCTGGAGCGCTTCGAGTTCGATTCGGTGCTTCTGCCCTACAACTTCGTAACCATGCAGCTGCCTTACTACGCCGAGAACTTCGAAGCGCTAATGAAGACATGCGCCGAGCGCAAGGTTGCGGTTCAGACCATCAAATCAATTGCTCTGCGGCCGTGGTTGGGTCGCGAACGGACCCGCTCCACATGGTACGAGCCGCTCCAGGATCAGGCCGACATCGACCTCGCGGTGTGGTGGGTACTCGGGCGGCCAGGCGTGTTCCTCACCACTGCCGGCGATATCGACCTGCTGCCCTCAATCCTGGACGCCGCCGGACGTTTCGAGAAGCGCACGGCCGATGCGGACATCGCAGCGATGCTGGAGCGATCAAAGACCCAGCCGTTGTTCGTTTGAAATGACCCTGGACCGGGAGGCAGATGCCGCCGACCAGGCGATTCGAGATGCACTCGAGGAGCTCCGCGGCTTGCTTGCGGACCTCGGAGCCAAGCCGTACGTGGAGTCCGTCGACTATCTGAAATGGGCCTTCAGAGAAGACAGGCAAAAATTCTTCAGTAGCGTCAATAGTGGTGCCGTGTGGAGAAACATGGGCTCAATCTCCGATCTGGGAGATCGGCGCGTCTGGCAAGCTCTGGTCCGGCTCGCTGACGCGTTGGATGCTGCCCACCTGGCCAGTCACCAGACGATGTTCATTGACGCTGACATGCTTAGAGGTTGGCTAGCGAAGGATCCGTGATGCGCGATAATTTCGCCACCAGCGCTGGGTGCGCGCAGGGCGCCCCTCAGTTAGCCATTTGAAAGGAGACTTCGATGGACATGACGCTTGACGATGTGACGGCTCGCTGGAACCTCCTGGAGCACAGCTTCTACCAGCGTTGGACGCAAGGCGCGCTGACCCGCGACGAGCTCTGCGATTACGTCAAGCAGTACGCGCATGTCGTGCGCGCCGTCCCTGAATGGCTCGAGCAAGTGCGCGGCGGGGACACCGCCGAGGTCGCTCGTCATGCCGCCGAGGAGCGCTCGCACATCGAGATGTGGGAAACGTTTGGCAACGCGCTGGGCCTGAGCTCGGACGCAATTCGCTCGGCCCCGGCCAACGCTGCCACCGCGAATCTGTTGCAGCGCGGCGACGAGCTTGGAGCGCAGGGCCAGGCAGCAGCGGTCGTATGGGCGCTTGAAGCGCAGACGCCGGCTGTAGCACGAGCCAAGCTTGCCGGGCTATCGGCCTTCTATGGAATCGGCGAGAACGGTGGCGGTCAGTACTTTGCAGTGCACCAGCACCTGGACGTCGAGCACTCGGCGGAGCTTCGAGCCCTCTGCTCGGACGGCTCTCAAAACGCCGCCGCGCTCATGTCCGAAGCGTTGTGGAACCTTCTGAGTTCGGTGGAGGCCGCTCCCCAGCCGGTCTGATCTCGCCGGTTAATCACATCGCGGACAGGAATTCAAACACGCGATCCTTCAGTCCGGGTAAGTCTTCGTGCCCGAAGTCGGGATAGAGCACCATCTCTTTCTCAGAGTTGATCTTGTTATAGGCGGCGAATTGGCTTGACGGCGGGCAAACGGTGTCCATCAAAGAGGTCGTCATCAGAACCCGAGCCTTGATTCGGTCCGCGAGGTGCTGCACGTCGATGTAGCCGAGACGCGTGAATATCTCGTCTTCATGCACGTGGGTTGGGTCGAAGCGCCGGAAGTAGACCTGGAGCTCCTCATATGCATCTTTGGCCAGATCCATCTCCCAAACCCGCTGGTAGTCACACAGGAATGGAAAGGTTGGCGCGGCACGGACGATGCGGGGCTCCAGAGCCGCGCACGCGAGCGTCAATCCGCCTCCCTGAGACCCACCTTTGGCGCCGAGCCTTTGGGGGTCAACCTCTGGGAGGTTCGCGACGACGCGGGCCAGCTGTGCGGTGTCCAGGAAAATCTGCCTGAAGAGCAGCTTGTCGGGTTGGTCGCTCAGACCGCGCACGATCTGGCCTCGAAGAGTGGTGCCCTTCACGCCGCCTACGTCTTCAGACAGTCCACCTTGGCCTCGGACGTCCATAGCTGCAATGGCGATGCCCTGCGCCGCCCACGGCAACATGTCAAACCAATCGCCGGCGTTGCCCGAGTAGCCGTGGAACTGGAGCACCGCAGGGTGCCGACCATCCGTGGTCGGCCGCACGTACTGAGCGTGAATCCGCGCCCCTCCGACCCCGGTGAACCACAGGTCGAAGCATTCAGCGAAACGAGCCGGGTTGGGGTGGGGCGTGAGCTCGGCTTGTGGCGGAGTCGAATCGAGCTCCTGCAGCGCGCGCGCCCAGTACGCGTCGAAGTCGCCCGGCTTCGGGTTGCGCCCGGTGTACGACCGCAATTGTTCGAGCGGCATCTCGAAGAGCGCCATGAGTTGTCAGCCGCACACGCTACTCGATCCCTCACGCAATTGGGCCTTCACAAAGCCGGACCCGTTGTCAGTGTGACCGCGGCGGTGTGACTCGCCCCTGACTGGTCGGTCCACTTGACCTGCACCTGATCACCTGGCTTGTAGCCGTGCACGACGTTCCCAAGGTCAGCAACTGAGGTGATCGGAGTGCCTGCGATGTTCGTGATGACCGCGTACCGAGGCATACCGCCTGCTCGGCCGGCGATCCGCCGGCGACGCTCACGACTAACGCGCCGGAGGTGATGTTGAGCCCCAGCTGCGCTGCGATTGACGGGGTGAGGTCGGTGGCCGAGATCCCAAGGTAGCCGACCTGCCCGAGGATGACCTGGGAGCTGGCCTGCCCGGCCCGGATCTGGTTGACGATGGCAAGCGCGTTGCTGGTGGGGATCGCGTAGCCGATCGTGGTGGACGCGCTGCGCGAGGTGCTCTGTCCGGCGGTGATCATCCCGATCACCTGCCCCGCGGAATTGACGAGCGGGCCACCGGAATCGCCGGGGGCGATGGTCGCGTTGCTCAGGATCAAGCCTGTCAGCTGCTCGGGCGTCGCGCCGCCTGTTGCGGTGATCGACTGCCCTAGAGCGACGATGGTCCCCTGGCTGACACTCGGCGTTCCGCCCACTCCACCGGCGTTGCCGATCGCGATCACGGACTCTCCTGTCTGAAGGGTTGAGGTGTCGGCGAGCGTTGCGGTTGGCAGCCCGGATACCCCGTTCACCTGAATCAAGGCGACGTCCGCAGTCGGATCTACACCGAGGACCTGGGCTGTGTGCGTACCGCTGCGCCCGGCGATCGTCACCGTGATGCTGGTCGCACCCTCAACCACGTGGTTGTTGGTCAGGATCTCTCCCGTCGAGGTGACGATGATCCCGGTGCCCGCGGCGGTGCCGGACGCAGTCGCGGTCTGGAACACGGTGGTGATGTCGACGACCGCCGGGTCGACCTTGGCCGCGATGGCCGAGGCCTGGACCACGCCGCTGCTGTAGGCGGACGCCGGCTGCGTCACCGCTGGGATCGCAGCGTTGGCGCCAATTACCGTGCTGGTGCCTGCGCTGGCGGTGTTCGAGCGTATGAGGACAGCGCCGGTAACGCCGAGTAGGGCGACCGTGACCCCGACGGCCAGCAGTCGCGGCCACAGACTCCGACGAATCTTGCTGGGCGGCGCGGAGGCGCCGGCAAAGGGATCAAGAGGATCTGATAGCGGGTTGTTCGGGGTCCTGAATTCGCTTTGCGCCCCCGGGGATTCGCTCGAGAAAAGGCCTACGTCCGACATCGAAACTACCTCACAAAAGCCACCTCCCGGTTGGGGAGACGGCCGGCCGACTGCACTGGTCCCACGATGGCGACGACACCTGGGGATGCAGTGGGCGAAACCTGAGAGGTTTCTGTGAGGGTATTGGGAAATCGACCTTGGCCGAGTTCAGAAAGGGCCGTTTCAGGCGGGGGTCAAACCCCTTCTGTCTTGGTCGGGGCTACTCGTCCGCAGTCCACTCAGTCGCGAATTCGATCGGCGCAGCCGGCGTCAGCGCCCGCCACATGATGCGGAAGGCGCCTATCGCCACGGTGGCCACGATTACTACTGTTCGCATGTCGGCGATTCTGCCGAAACCCGGCGGGGTGCGTCATCGTGCTGAGCGAACAAAAGATCGCGCTCCGGGTACGGTCACACAAGCCGGTAGATCCGCGTGGGGCAGGTCTTATTGCTGGTTCTGCAGGATCTGTCGTGTTGCGTGCAGCTGCTTACGCAGTTCAAATGGATCGACGGCGGCGATCCTGACGGAGACCTCCGGGGGCGCCCCTGCCGACTCGGAGACGAACACTCCTCGCATCGGGGACACGTCGCTGTAGTCGCGACCCACCGCCACTGCCAGATGCCACTCGCTGGTCTCACTTTTGTGGGTTGGATCGAGGCCGAGCCAGCTGCCATCTGCGGACCCAATTTCCACCCAGGCATGGCTGTTGCCTTCCGACTCGGCCTCGGGGACGACGTAACCGCTGACGTATCGCGCCGGCCAGCCCAGATACCTGGCCAGGGCGATCAGCACATGCGCAAAGTCCTGGCAGACACCGACCCGCCGCTCCAGGATCTCCTGAAGCGTGCTCGACACCACCGTCGACCCCGGCAAGTATTCGAACCGGAGACGCAGGTCACGGTTGGCGCGCAGCAAAGAGTCCCAGTCTCCCTCCGCGAGGTTCATCTCGCCGGCAAGCGCTTTGATGCCCTTCAGCTCCGGGACCCTCGGTGAAGGCAGCTGGAACTCAACCGCGGGCGACCTGAGCAGCTGGTCGGGATCCCAGGGAACCGCGGCGGTCGAAGCCCTCTCGCCAGGCGTTATCGAGACCTGGCTGCGAGCGGTCACCCGGAGCGCTGAGTGCGGCGCCTCCACGCTGACAAGCCACGTTGGGTTCCCGAAATGATCGATCTGCGCGTCCATCTCCGCAGCCGGTGTCACCTCGAGCCGGAAGGTCTCGAGCTGAACCCCTTTACGCGGAAGCGGTTGGAGCCGCACTTCGTTGCGGCTTCGCGTGGCGCTCCTTTCGTAGTGATGGATGCTGTCGTGCACGATCTCGTACTGCCGCCCAGCTCCAATCGGAAAGGTAGAAGCCATCAGGACTCGACCCAGGTGTCCTTGACCCCACCACCCGCTGAGGAGTTGACGAGCCACTGATCGGTCCCGGGCGCTACCCGCGTCAGACCACCCGGCATCACCCAGGGGTCCACGTCCATCACAACAAAAGCGCGTAGGTCGCAGCGGCGCCACTCGAGATCCCCGGCCGGTGCGACGCACGGCAGGCGCTCGATCTCGAGCAGAGGCTGCGCCACCATCGTGCCGGGCGCTTCCTCGAGCGTGGCGCTGAGCGCGGCCCGTTCCTCGCGGTTTGCGACCGGGCCGAAAACGATGCCTTTCCCGCCGCTCCCGTTGACCGGTTTGAACACGAAGTCATCGAAGCGCGACAGGACATCGCGACGGCGGGCGCGGCTGTCCAGCTCTATGGTCAGCGGCTGCTCGAGCATCGGCTGCTCGCCCAGGTAGTAGCGGATGAGCGAAGGAACGAAAGGAAACAGCCTCTTGTCGTCAGCAACGCCACATGTCGGCGCGTTCGCGAGCACGACCCGACCCTGGCGCCAGGCGGCGAACAGAAACGGGATGCCGATCAGGCTGTCATCGCGGCCGCCAAGAGGGTCGAGGTACTCGGGGGAGTAACGGTGATAGATGCGCGCGACCGGGACGTTCCCAACGTCCTTGCGCAGCCAGCATCCACGGTGGCTCGCGACCAGGTCGGCCGCCGTGACGACCGGGATGCCCATCAGCCGGGCAAGCTCGCAGTGCTCGTAGTAAGCCGCGTTCGCCGGTCCCGGGCTGAGGAGGACCGTGAGGCCTTCCTCCGAGGAGCGCTGCTCGAGGGCGGCGAGCAGCCGCCGCGGGTACTCGCCAAGCGCACGGGGGCGCAAACCGGCAAGCAGCTCGGGGGCCAGGTCGGCCAGGACTCGTCTCGAGGCCAGCGCGTAGCTGGCGCCCGATGGCACGCGCAAGTTGTCTTCGAGGACCAACCAGCGGCCTTGCACGCGGACCAGGTCGATGCCGGCGATGCAGACCTGGCCCGGACGCAGGGCCGCCGGCCCCCGGCAGGAGCGAAACCACGAGGTCGAACCATAGATGAGCGCCGGCGGTACGAGTCCGGCCCTCAGGATCCTGGCCTCACCGTAGGCGTCGCGAACGAACTCGTCGAGCGCTCTGACCCTTTGGGCCAGCGCCCGCTCGAGCCACGCCCATTCAACCGAATCGACGATCCTCGGCAGCGGGTCGTACGGGATTGGACGCTGGACCACCTCGCCCGCGATCGAGACTCCGAAGTGCACCTCGTTGCGGGCAAACCAGGCCGCAGTGTCATCTGCCAGGCGTCGTCGCTGCGCGGCAGCGGCGACCATCAGAGGAGCCTGGACGCCACCTCTGACGGGCGCGACAACTGAGTCGTCGGGAAGCGCCTGTGCCATTCACTGCGCACTTTGTGCCGGCCGGCTTTCAAGCGAAAGGTCCGGCCCGCACGACGCCGGCGTTGCCGGTTGGTGTGGATCAACCAATCTATGGAGGTGCCTCTGATGCAGTCGCGTGTCCTTGGAGCCTCGGGCCTGGAGGTCACGCCCATCGGCATCGGGTTGGCCGGTGTCGGCCGCCCGGCCTACCTCGGTTTCGGCCGAGACGACGACCTCGGAACCGACCGGTCGATCGAAGTCCTGGAGCGGCGCACCCATGAGCTGCTCGACGCGGCATATCTAGCCGGCGTCCGGTACGTGGATGCGGCCCGCTCATACGGCCTGGCCGAGCGATTCCTCGGTTCCTGGCTTCGCGGTCGAGCGCCGGGCGATCCAACAGTCGGGTCCAAGTGGGGCTACACATACGTCGGAGACTGGTCCATGAGTGCCGCGGTGAACGAAGTCAAGGACCACTCGCTCGCGGCGCTGCGACGCCAGTTCGCCGAGAGCCGTGCCGAGCTCGCCGAGCACCTCTCCCTCTATCAAATCCACTCCGCAACACGCGAAACAGGAGTGCTCGGCGACAGGGCCGTCCTTGCCGAGCTCACGCACTTAAAGGAACACGGCGTCTCCATCGGGCTCAGCGTCAGTGGCGCGGGCCAACCAGACGTGATCAGGCAGTCACTCGAGGTGCGCATCCATGGTGAGCGCGTCTTCCAGACCGTCCAGGCGACCTGGAATCTGCTGGAGCCCTCAGCTGGCGCGGCCCTGGCAGAGGCTCACGCGGCGGGCTACGGGGTCATCATCAAAGAAGCCTTGGCCAACGGGCGCCTGGCGGGACGGGGTGACCTGGCGGCAGGTGTCCTCGGGGAGATTGCATCCGGCCACCGAGTCAACGTCGACGCTGTGGCGATGGCGGCGGTTCTGTCGAACCACTGGGTGGACGTTGTGCTGTCGGGGGCCGTCAGCGTCGGCCAGCTTTCGAGCAACCTCCAGGCGCTGGCGGTGCGCCTCACAGAGGGTGAGCTCGATGCCCTTGCGACGCTCGCGGAACCGCCAGCCGGCTATTGGTCGGTGCGCCAGTCGACTCCCTGGAGCTAGTCCCAAGCCTGGGGGCGTGGCGCGGTCCCTCTGACCCATGGATTTCCAGGGGGCAAAACCATAAAGATTGAGGATTGTCGGCCGCCTCGAGATTGGCTAGCTTGGAAGCTGGACCAATGACGGAAAAAGCGGATGGCACCCGCCGGCGGCGGCCGGTGCGTGACGACCGGCACGACCTTGTTCTGCAGTCCGCTCGGGACTGGCGTTTCAACCAGGACGTGGGCGATGATCTCGCCCGAATCCTGGCGAACCTGACCACGGATGTGGAGCGTTTCGATTCGATGGTCGTGCTCCAGCGCAAGATGCTCGAGCAGCTTGACAGCGATCCCGCGCTCTCAAATCAAGCTCAGATCGACCGCGAGGCGGAGAGGATCCGCCGCGACGCTTTAGAGATGGCGTCGCGCGCGCGCGAGGCACTCGAGCAGCTGGGCCGTCTGGCAGAGTCCATAGAAGGCTGACGTCCGCGCCACGCGCTGGCTTTTAGACGGCGCCCGACAACCTCCGGCTAGCTGTCTTTTTAGCTGTCTTGGCCCGTTCTTGACCGCGCCGGGTGATGTCCCACCTCATCGAGGGACCTCTTGAGCCGCAGCAGCGCCTCCGCCGGCAGCGGCGCCTCCTCCAGCCAGGCGAAGATGGCATCGGCGATCTGTCGCCATGCCGTTATCTGGCGCGTCATCGCGCTGCCCCAATAGGACTTGGACCAGGCCGACGCTGCCAGCCAACCGGCAACGATGCAGCAAAAGGCGCCTGTCGCCACTTCCAGCCACCCCAGCCAGCCCTCTGGCCGCAGGTTGCTCAAGACAACAACACCGAGTCCCAGGTTGACCACGACGGCCAGCGGCAGGAAGACTCGGTAAAAGATCCGTCCGGTCAAACTCGTCTGCATAAAACAACTCCCAGCAGCGGTCTTTGTCGCCCGCGTTACATGTGAGGGTTGCACGCGGCACCTCTCGAGGACTATGAGACGAATGTCCCAGGACCCGGGCGAAAGCCATAGACAGTATTTACTTATCGCGTCCCCAGTGTGCTTTATGATCAAAACGTCTTCTTGGGCCGTTAGACCAAAGGGCCGCGAAGGCTTCCTGGGGAGGGGAACAATCGCAGTAGCAGGTCAGCGGCGCTCGGCGATCCGAATTGGAATCGTCGACGATCACCCAGTGTTCAGGCTCGGCCTCAAACGAGCGCTCGAGCGCGAGTCCGATATCGACATCACATGGGAGATGGGTTCGGCGGCCAACCTCGATGCCGTCATGCGCCGCACACCTGTGGATGTGATTCTCATGGACATTTTCATGGGTAAGGGGAAAGACGGGATCGCCGCTACTCGTGAGCTGACCGAGAGATGGCCTGATGTCAAAGTCGCGGTTATCAGCGCGAGCCTTGATACGCGCATCGGCGCGGCGAGCACTCGCGCCGGCGCCGATATGTTCCTGCCCAAAGCCATGCCTATCGCTGAAATGGTCAGCTCGATCCGGCGCCTGGTCGCAGGCAGCTCGAAAAGGTCGCGAACCATCACGGTGCCGGCCAACCGGTCCAACGGCAGCAGTGGCCGGATCGGTGGACTCAGTCCGCGGCAGCGACAGGTACTGGAACATCTTCGGCTCGGACGCACCAACCGAGAAATCGCATCACGGCTTGGAATTTCCATCGGCACCGTGAACAAGCACGTGCATGAAGTATTGACCGCGCTCAAGGTGCGCAATCGCACTCAGGCGGCTGCGGCCGCCCGCAACGAAGCAGTTGATTGAATTGGTCGTTAATCCAAAAAGAAGCTTGCCCATGAAGCTTTTGGGCAAAAATGGTTAGTTCTACCCATTGACTGGGGATTTCCCTAGGGCTTTAAGTCTATGTACGGACTTTTGTAGGTAAAAAGCCCGTTTCGACGTAAATGACCTTGGGTTTTCGGACCCTAGGGCGCGCGGATTATTCGTTATCCAGGGAAGGAGCAGGGGAAATAGACGTGGCATCGCCACATATTGCTGGCGACTCGGCGCAGCCTGACCGCACGCCCTCCAGCTCTGCCTCCAACTCAGCTGAGATCCGGCGCGTGCTCGCGCGTGAGCTTCACGATCAGGTCGCGCAGACGCTCACGACGATGTTGATCGAGCTCGAGAACTTCAAGGTCGACCAGATCGGCAGGCAGAGTGTCCTGCGCCAGCTCGACGGCCTGCAGGAATCAACTCGTGACGTTCTGACCAACCTGCGCCGGGTCCTCTATGACCTGCGCGGCGAGACCGGGATCGAAGAGGGCTTTGCTGACGCCGTCCGCGCTCTACTCGATCGATTTCAGGAGCGGACGCACGTGAACGTCAGCTTCTCGGTCTCACCGTTGTGGCCGAAGCGCCTCCGCTCGCAGGTGGCGCTGAACATCTACCGGATCATTGAAGAGGCGCTAACCAACGTGAGGCTGCACAGCGGCGCCGGCCTGGTGGAAGTTGCACTTGGCGCAGGTGCCGGCAGCTTTCTGGCGATCGAAGTCAAAGACAACGGCCGAGGAGCGGAGTCCGGCGCGGGCGACCGCGTGCCCGGCATGGGTGTGCTCGGGATGCAAGAGCGTGCACTGATCCTAGGCGGCCGGATTGAAGTTGAAACCGTAACCGGCGGCGGAACCACTGTTCGCGCATTAATTCCCAAGGAGCAATTGATTTGAGTACCGCAACACATTCGTCCGCCGCCGCGACTACCGCCAACCGCATCGCTCGGGTGCTGATCGCAGACGACCAGACCCTTTTTCGGTCGGGCCTGGCCCGGCTGCTCGACAGCGACGACCGCGTGTCTGTGGTCGGTGAGGCCGTCGACGGTCTCGACGCGGTCAAGCTCGCCCTCGCGTTGAAGCCGGACGTCGTTTTGATGGACATCAAGATGCCGAACATCGACGGCATCGAAGCTGCGCGCCGGATCCTGAGCGAGAACCCGAAGATCAAAATCCTCATGCTCACCACGTTCGAAGCCGACAACCACGTGATCCAGGCCTTGAAAGCCGGCGCCAGCGGGTACGTGCTCAAGGATTCCCAGCCGGGCGCAATCGTTTCCAGCATCCTCGCCGTGGTCGCTGGTGAGCGGGTGATGGCGAGCGCGGTCGCCAATCGCGTACTTGAAATGCTCACTGGTGCCACCACGCCAAAGGAGTTCTACGACGGTCTGACCGCGCGCGAGGTCGAAATCCTGAAGATGCTCGCCACCGGCATGGCCAACAAGCAGATCGCCTACAAGCTCGGGATCAGCGAGAAGACCGTTCGGAACCACGTCAGCAACATGTACGAGAAGCTGGACATCTATGACCGGGCGCAAGCGGTTCTGTACGCCGTTCGCAAGGGTTTGGTTGAGATCTGACGCTCCAGTCCCGGGACCCTGGGCCTAGTCCAGCCCCCCCGACTAGTACGACGATCCCATTACCAGCGTGGGTCTGAACACCTACATTCCCGGAAAGAGTGGTAGTTGTTCCGGGCCACAGCCTCGGGCTGGGGGTCGATGTGGAGGTTGGAACGGGCGATGGCCCGAACCTGCTTCTGATCGACCGCCAACCGCTTTTCTTGGCGGCGTTGGGCAGCTTGCTGACAGGGCCACCCGTACGCGCACGGATCCATGTCGCACACGGCACCGATGCCGGCATGGAGATCGCGGTTCGCGGACATATGCATCTGGTCTTCTGCGAGATCAGAGCGCAGCCGATCCCCGCCTTCGACCTTGTGGAGCGCCTTGCGGGGCTCACACCGCGAGTGCCGGTGATCCTGCTTGGAGAGGCAGAGGACGAGCAGCTGATGTCCGCGGCGCTGCATACGAGCGTAGCCGGCCTATTTACGAAGGATGCGAGACTCGACGAGTTCCTTGTCGGGGTTCAAACAGTCCTCTCAGGCCACCGCGCCGTCGGTTCGAACCTGATGGGGATGGTGCTTGCTCGTTTGAGCGATGGCCCGACACCAGGACGCCGTCAGGCCAACCTGCTGTCTCCAACCGAGTTGGACATCCTGACCATGATTGGCGAGGCCAAATCGATTCCAGTTATAGCCGCCGCCCGCGGTATCAGCCACAAGACGGTGCGCAATCACCTCGCCAACATCTATCGCAAGCTCGAGCTGCGGAGCCGGACCGAAGCAATGCTGTGCGCGGCGCGTATGGGTCTCACTACGAACTAGGCAACGAACCCAGGATTGTCCTCCAGCAAACCGGGACAAAAGACCCAGGCGGGCGGGCAACTCCCATTCTCAAAAACACCAGGCCGCCGCACCATGGCCACCATGGCATCTAACCAGGCGCGTGTGTCGACGCCTGCCCGGGAAATCGCTCCCCGCCTGGGCGAGCGGCTGCTTGCCGAACGGTTGATTAACGAGGGCCAGCTCACACGTGCTCTCGAGCTGCAGCCGAAGAGCTCCCGGCCGTTGGGCAGGGTGCTGATCGAGCTGGGTGCACTTGACGAGGATCGGCTCATGCCGGTGCTCGCCCAACACCTCGCGGTCCAGGCGGCCGACCTACGTAAGGAGCAGGTCGATCCCGAGGTGGCACAGCTCGTTCCCGAGGCTTTCGCGCGCCGTCACCTAGTCCTTCCGATGCGGCGTGAACTGGGTGGCGTCGCCGTGGCGATGGCCGACCCCACCGACCTCCACCTGGTCAGCGACCTGCGATTGATGACTGGGCTGGCGATCATCCCCTACCTCGCCGGGCCTTCCGACATCCTCGACAACCTGAGCCGCGTCCACAGCATGCGTCCGCGAATTCAGGAGGCCGCAATCTCACTGAAGGACAGCCGGCCTCAATTCACTTCGGCCAGTCGCGCGACGGTCTTCGACCTCTCCACTGTCACAGCTACGTCGCCGGCAGTCGAGATCGTGAACATGCTGATCACCCAGGGGCTGCGTGACCGCGCATCCGACATTCACATCGAACCTCAGAAAGACTATCTGCGGATTCGGTTGCGAATCGATGGTGTGCTGCAAGACGTGGCGCATCTACCGAGCACCACGGGAGCGGCTCTCGCCTCGCGAATCAAGATCATGGCGGACATGAACATCGTTGAGCGCCGTCGCGCTCAGGACGGCCAGATCAGCCTCAACGTGGACAAACGCGAGCTAGACATCCGGGTGGCCACCATCGAAACCATCTGGGGCGAGAAGCTGGTGCTTCGGCTCCTGGACCGGAGCCGCTCGCTGATCACCCTCGAGCAGCTCGGTTTCTCGGCACTTGCGTACCAGCGATTCCACGCGATGCTGCACTCGCCCTACGGAATGATCATCGTCTCAGGGCCGACCGGCAGCGGAAAGACGACTTCCCTTTACGCGGCGATTCACGAGCTCGACCAGCAGGTCCGCAACATCATGACGATCGAGGACCCGGTCGAGTACACGTTCGACAATATCAACCAGAGCCAGATCAACAAGCTGGCGGACATCAGCTTTGCCAACGGCCTGCGCGCGATTCTGCGCCAGGACCCGGACATCATCCTGGTCGGAGAGATCCGGGACCGCGAGACGGCCGAGATCGCTGTGCAGTCAGCGCTGACCGGCCACCTGGTTCTGTCGTCGCTTCATGCCACCGACGCGGTTGGCGCCCTCCTCCGCTTCATCGACATGGGAATCGAAGGCTTCTTGATCGCCTCCTCTGTGATCGCGATCGTGGCCCAGCGCCTAGTGCGCAAGGTATGTGACGGTTGCCGGACTCCTCACGCGCCAACGGTGGAGGAATCGGAGTTCGCCGTGTCTTTGGGCAAGTCGATTCCGAAGGAGCTTTACGCCGGCGTGGGATGTGGACGATGCAACCACACCGGCTACTACGACCGTATCGGCGTCTTCGAGGTCCTGACCATGACGGAGGACCTGAAGCGGCTGGTCATCGCTCGCTCTGGACACCGGGAAATCATGACCGCGGCCATTGCCGGTGGCGCCGTTCCGCTGCGTATCGACGCCTGGGACAAGGTGGCGGCCGGCGTCACCACAGTGTCGGAAGTCTTGCGCAGCGTTTACATCATCTAAACGGAGGAGAAGAACCATCGCCAGCAAGTACCAGTATCGAGCGTATACCCCGGGCGGTACCCTCGAAGACAAGCTGATCGCCGGCGAGTCGGCTTCGATTGTGCATCGCAATCTCACTCTGCGCGGCTATCGAGTCGTGTCTCTACGCCCTGCCAAAGGCGGCTGGAACTGGCTGTACCGGCAGATGCCAACCTTCTTCGGAGTCAGCACTTCGGACCTCGTCCTTTTCTCTCGCCAGCTGGCGACGTTCCTGAAGGTCGGCGTCCCGATCACGGACGCTATCTCGTTGCTTCGTAGCGGGACCCGGTCGGGCGCTTTCCGAACGGCTCTCGACGACGTGAACGACGACCTCGATGATGGCGAATCATTCTCGATCGCAATCTCGCACCATCCCCACATCTTCAGCCAGCTCTACATCGACATGGTGCGAGCTGCGGAATACAGCGGAAGCCTGGACAAGGTGCTTCTTCAGATCGCGATCTACCTGCAGCGTCAGGACACGGCTCTGAAGAAGCTGCGCAGCGCGATGATCTACCCGGGGATCATCGTCACGCTTGCGATCGTCGTCTGCGGCGTGCTGGTCGTGGTGGTCCTGCCCAACTTCGTCTCTCTGTTCAACGAATTCAACACCGAACTTCCACTTCCGACCAAGCTCCTTATCGCTTTGGGCGCATTCGCGCAGACGTGGCGAATCCACATCGTGGTCGTGACTCTGCTTTTCATCTTCGGCTCGTTCATCTTTCTGCAGAGCAAGCCCGGCCGCGTCTTCTGGGATCACCTCATCCTGCGCATACCCGTGCTGGGGACGATCGTCGTCTTTTCGATCGTCGAGCGGTTCACGCGCACGCTCGGCACCATGCTGCGGGCAGGCATCCCAATCAGCCAGACGTTCGACGTGGCGGCCGCTTCGTCCGGCAACATTCGCTACCGCCGCGGACTGGAGTCGGTACGGCAGCGGATGGTGACCGGCGATGGCTTCTCTGAGCCCCTTGCGGCGACAGGCCTCTTTGCGCCGATGGTGCTCAGGATGGTTCGCGTCGGAGAGGAAACAGGCACGCTCGACCAGAGCCTCGAGCAGATCGCCGACTTCCTGGCCGACGAGATGGACTACAAGGTGCGCAACATGATCGCGCTCATGGAGCCGGCTCTCATCATCACGGTGGGCGGAGCGGTGGGATTCGTCGCCGTGTCGGTCATCCTGCCCATGTACGGGCTGCTCAAAGCCGTCCACTGATGTCCAGCCGTAACGAGCGGCGGCGCAAGGCGCAAGCCGGCACCACGCTGATCGAGCTTTTGGTCAGCATGGTGATCATCGGCCTCGTGGTGACGCTGCTGCTGGGGGCGTTCAGCACCGGCCTCCTCGACGCCACGCTCGTCAAGCGAAACACCGCGGTGACCGCGGCCCAGGAGTACGAGCTCCAAAAAATCGGACACTCGCAGTTCAGTGACTCGCCAACCGCGTTTTCGGAATGCTTCGCGGTCGATAGTGCCGCCGCTCCTACTCAGGTAGCCATGGGCGGTTCGTGCCCGGCAGGTACTAGCCTGCGCGCCGACGTCAGCCCGAGCAATGCGCAGGCAGGCGTCCAGGTGTGGGCGGTACAGATGAGGGCCTACCCATCGCTCGGCGCGGTGGGATCCCCGGTTTCTATCTACAAGGTCAATCGATGAGACCCGAAATGGCCGCACGGCGGAAGCGACAGGCGGGCTTCACATTGATCGAGCTCATCATCGCCACCGCGATTGGAGCGTTGGTGATGGGCGCTCTGGGCTCTCTTGTGGTGACCAGCATGATCGCCGTCAACACCGCCAACGCACGCATTGAGACCAGCACTCAGGTCCGCAACTTCCAGTTCGCGGCCGCCGACGATGTCGCTCTCGCCCGCGCGCCGGCTCCTGGCGGCTGCGGTACACCCGTCAGCCCCTGTACGACGGAGGACCTGGTCCTGCAAGGCAGCCGGGTGCCCAACCAGGACACGGGTATTGCGGCGCCCTACACGATCAGGTACGCCTGGGACCCCAACCGAAAGGTGGTGACCCGATACACGGGCACGTCGAGTCGGGTTACCTCCACGAACGTCACGGCGTATTCCTGGTACATCGAACGTGGCGGGTCTGTGCCGTCAGTCGTTGTCAGCATGACCGTGACCGTCGCCGCCTACGACACCGTCTACAGCGAGTCGCAGACCTTTCGTTTCAATGCAGAGGTCACGTCGTCGCCGTGAAGCAACTGCAGCTGCTCTTGCACGATCGCCGCCGCCGGCAGCGCGGCAGCATTCTCAGCGCCGTTTTGATCATCGTCGCCTTCATGTCGATCCTGATC
>CATPBO010000140.1 GCA_955652835.1 Candidatus Dormiibacterota bacterium | reverse complement strand
GTCGGCGACCATGCGCCACAGGCGATCAGCCGCCGGGTAATCCGGCGTGCCCTCGTACAGGACCATCGTTGCGCCGAGGATGAGCGACCCGAAGATGAGCCAGGGACCCATCATCCAGCCGATGTCCGTGTACCAGAAGATCGTGTCGTCCGCGCCGACGTCGAAACCGTGGGCCATGTCCTGCGCGGTCTTGATCGGAAATCCGCCGTGGACGTGCACGCAGCCCTTGGGCTTGCCCGTCGTGCCTGACGTGTAGATGATCATCAGCGGGTCTTCGGGGTCCAGCTCGTGCGTGGGCGCGTGGTCCGCTTCGTCTTCGAGCACCACCTCCCACACGTAGTCGCGGCCGTGCGTCCATGGCACCTCGCGCACGACGCGGCGGTGCATGAGGACCCGCGTCACCGTCGGGCAGGAGACGAGCGCCTTGTCGGCGGTCTCCTTCATCGGCACGACCTTGCCGCGGCGATAGAACCCGTCGGCGCAGATGAGCAGCTTTGCCTCGCCGTCGCGCAGCCGGCTGGCGATCGCCTCCGGGCCATAGCCCGAGAAGAGGGGGATGATGACCGCGCCGATCTTCGCGGTGGCGAGGAGAGAGATGGCGACCTCGGGACACATCGGCATGAAGATGCCGACGCGGTCGCCGGGCCGGACGCCGAGCCTGCGCATCACGCCGGCCAGTTTGCAGACCTGCCGGTCGAGCTCTCTGTACGTGAGCTTGCGGACCTCGCCAGGCTCCCCTTCCCAGATGATCGCGAGCTTGTTACGGAACTCGCCGTCGCGGTGGCGGTCGAGGCAGCTCTGCACGATGTTCATCCGCCCGCCGATCCACCACTTCGCCCACGGCTTGCCCTCTGAGAGGTCGACCACCTTGTCGTAGTGGCGGTAGAAAGCGATGTCGATGTCCTTGATCGCCGCGTCCCAGAACCACTCGATGTCGTCGTCGGCGCGCTTCAAGAGCTCCGCGAAGGTCTCGATGCCGTGCTGGTTCATGAACCGCTTCAGCCGGCTCCTTGCGATCACCTCGGGGCTCGGCTCCCACATCACGTCCCCGATCACGACCGGCTGCATGGCCTATGGATTCTAGTTCCCGCCTCTTACACTCGGACCGATGAGCGAGTTGCCAGACGATTTCGCGGAGACGCTTGCTCGCGTGTTGGAACCCGGTCACCACGAGGCGGCAGCCAACGTCATCGAAGCCGCGACGCTGCTCGACGACGAAGCTTTGCGGCGCTTCCTGGAGCTGTTCGCCGCCAGGATCCGAATCTCGTCCGCGCTCGTCACGTATGAGGAGCTGCACGGCTTCTTGCGGGTCGCCGGGCGCGCAAGCGCTCCCTGATTCGCTCGGCCTCGTCCAGCAACTCCCAGTAGTTGCCCCACGCGGCCCGCACGACCGCCACCGCGACGTTCGCCTTGAAGTGCTCGCGCGCCGCTCGCACCGCATGCTGCTGCGCGTAGCACCAGCGATCCCAGGCACGCTCGACCGTGCAGTCGACGAGCTCAAGCCAATCCGCGACCTCTTCAGGGGAGTCTTCGGCCCCGTTGGGAGGAGACGGGAGCGCCAGCACCTTCCAGACCCGGTCATCGCGCACCACCGTCACGACCGGCTGGCCGCCAGGTCTCCCCGCGTGTCGATTGGGGTGAGGATGATTGGGGTTCGCGGCCATTAAACGCTGCTGGACGGCGAAGACGAGGTCGTGCGCGGCGTCAAGAGTTGCGGGGGGCAGCGGTGGATTTCGCCTTCCGAGGCGGAGCTGAAGCGTGCGGATCGCATCACGCAGACGGGGTGGGGCCTCGGTCTTGTCCTGCAGCCTGAGCGTTTCGACGTCGTCGAGCAGAACGTCGGATTCGGCGAGCAGCGTCTTTCTACGTGACTCTGTGGCGACCTCTGATTCGCCGATGAGTGCGGCGGTGGCCATGCGCAGCACCATGAGACGGTCCGATTCAATTGTCAAGTATAAGTTTACGGCCTACTTTCATTAACAGGCTGGATTGTGGTTGTGATTGCCCGAGTCATAAGGTCGATGCGCGATGAGACGCTGGGCGACCGCACTTCTTGCACTGGCCATGGGTGGCGGCGTGAGCGCAGCTCTGCTGTTGTTCGCCAACCCTGAGCGCGATGCCGTCGAGGTGTACGCCGCGGCGCGAGACATCCAGGTCGGATCCGCATTTACACCTGAGTCGATCGTTCTGGTGCGGGTGAATGCCTCAGGCCTTCCACCGTTGCTTTTCAGGCGCGGTGACACCTCCCGGCTGGCGGGCTTGCGCGCCACGCATGACCTGGCCGCCGGTCAGCTGATCCAGCGAACCGACGCGAGGAGTCAGGATTCGATTGCCGACCGAAGGCTCGTCTTCGTGCCCATCAAGGACATCCCGCCCGTGGCGCCCGGCTCGAAGGTTGACCTGCTTGTCGTGGACGGCACGCCCGACCATCCATCCATATCGCCTTTCGCACTCGGTGTCGAGGTCCGATCCTCAGCCGCAGGCGGCCTTGTGGTGGTCGTTTCCTCGAAGCAGGCGCCGGCATTCGTCTTCGCCGCCATCGCTTTGCATTTGACAGCGGTGATCGCTGAAGCAGGGACTTCAGATGGCGCCGAAGGTGCGGTCTCGACTGCGGAGCAAGCGGTGGCGGTGGCAGCCCAGCCTTGAGCAACGCAGTCTCCGCTGGCGTGGAAGATGCAATCCGCGCTCGCGTCGAAGCGGCGCTGGCAGCGGAGCTGGCTCGACGCGATCGCACGCGTCTCCGAGTAGAAGACCAGGGATGGATCTACCAGCTCGTCGGGCGCGTGGTGGCCGAGGAGCCGCAGCTCAACGATGAGCAGTCAGAGGAGATCTGGCGTCGCGTCTTCGCATCGGTCACGCCGCTCGGCCCGCTGGCTGAGCACCTCGCCGACCCGGAGGTGGAAGAAGTTCGCATCAACGGCACCGAAGCCTGCTTCATCTTCAGGGCCGGCCGGCGCCAGGCGGTCCCGCCTCCTTTCGAAGACGAGGACGCGTTGATCGAGCTCGTTCACTGGTACACCGACGGCACGCCCAGCGCTCGCCTCGATCGCGCTAGTCCCACGGTGACGATGACGCTCCCCGAAGGCAGCCGGCTGCACGCAGCGCTTTCGCCACCTGCGCGGCCGATGTCTGTGACCATCCGCAAGCACCCGCCGGCCCGGTTCGCCGACCTGGCGGCGCTCGCACGCTCCGGCTTCCTGCCTGACGCGGCGATTGGTTTGCTCGAGGCCGCCATCGCCTCGCGGCTCAACGTGCTGATCTCCGGCGGCGCGGGCGCTGGGAAGACGACCTTCATGCGGATCCTGGCTCGGCTGATTGCGTCCGACGAGCGTGTCGTGACGATCGAAGACCAGGCTGAGCTTCACCTTTGGCGTGAGCTGCCCGACTGCATCGCCCTGGAAGGCCGGCCGTCCAACACCGAGGGGCGTGGGGCCATCACCATCCAGATGCTCATCCACGAAGCGCTGCGGATGTCGCCCGACCGAATCATCATCGGCGAGGTCCGCGGCGGCGAGGCGCTGGACCTTCTCGACGCGATGAACACGGGGCACCCTGGATCCGTATGCACCCTGCACGCGGACAGCCCGCGTGAGACCCTGCCGCGGCTTGTCCGCCTGGCACTGCGCAATCCGCAAGCACCGCGTGCCGAGGCGGTGCTGGGTGAGGTGGTGCACACAGTCGATCTCGTGCTGCATGCCGCGATCGTCAGGAGCGCCGATGCACGCAGGCAACGCAAGCTCGTTTCGCTCGGCTGCGTAGCTGGCCTCGACGACGGACGTCCGCTGTTGCAAGAGCTCATCGCGCTGCGTGCTGATGGGCGCTGGCATCGGGTCGGCTCGCCTGCGGCGATGCCGGAACGCGTGTGGTCGAAGCTCGCGCAGGTGTGCGACCCGGCGCGGCTCCTGGACGGCTTCGATGATTGAATCGGCTGCCGCCGCATGCGCAGGGATCGGCGCGGCGATGGCGATTCTGGTGGTCGGCGCGGCTCATGAACCGGCCATCCCGGCATGGTTGTCGCGCCCAGCGCAAAGGTGGTGGGCCGCCGAAGACGCCCTGGCCTCTGGTTCAGGTTTGGCGCTCGATGGCCGGACGCTGGTCGCCCTGGAATGTTTCGCAGCGCTGGCCGGCGCGACGGGTGCAGCGACGATGACAGGGCTCCTCGTGCTGGCCGTTCCTGCTGCGGCAGGGGGCGCCGCGATCGTCCATGCCGCGGTGACAGCTCGCGCGCGAGCGCTCCAGGTCCTGCGGCAAGATGCCGTGCTCGAAGCGACCAGGATGTTGAGGCAACTCCTGGAGACTGGGGCAGCAAGCGTTAACCAGGCGATCGCCGTGCTCGCCGAGCGCGGACCCGTTCCGCTCCGAGCCGAGTTCCGAGTGATCGCCGCGCGGTCAGTGGGCCGGCGGCAGGCGTGGAAGGATGCTCGAGAGCGCATCGGGGAGCCGCTGTTCGACATGCTCGCGGCGGCCGTCCTTATCCAGCGCCACGGAGGCGGTGAGCTGGTCCCGCTCTTCGCCGATCTCGAGTCGTCGGTCACGGCCGCGCAAGAGGTCGAGCGCGAGGCGCGCGCGCTGCAGGCTCAGGCTCGTTCAGCGTCCAGCATCATCGTGGCGCTGCCGGTCGCGTTTCTGGTCGCCCTCTCGACGCTCCGCTCGCCATACCTCGACGCATTCCACGAGGCCCCGGGTGAGGTGTTCCTGCTCGCCATGCTCGGTGTCATGGCCGCCGGCTACCTATGGATGCGCCGGCTATTGGACCTGCCCGGCCTACAGCGCGTACGGCTGACCGATGCCTGAATCATTCTTTCTCATCGCAGCGGTCGGAGCCGGCGCGCTTTGCGCCGGGTCGGTTGTTGTCGCGGGGTATGACTCGCTTGGCCTCGACGTCGCTTCGGTTGCGCGACAACGATCTGGCCTCGGCGCAGCACTGCGCGTTACCGGCGCGCGCCGCCGGCTGGCGCGTGACCTCGAGCGAGCCGGCTGGCGTGGCAGCGCTCAGAGTATCGCCGTCCTCGCGACCGCGGTCGCCCTTGCCCTCGCGCTCCTCGGCGCAGCCGTGTCCTTCCTCGGGGCGATCCTTGCGTTACTCGGTGGCTGCGGCGCGTTTCTTTTGACGCTCAACGCGACGGTTCTCAGGCGACGGCGCCGGATTTCAGGCGAGCTGGTCCCTTTGCTGGAGCTGTTCACACTCGAGCTCAGCGGTGGTGGCAGCGCGCTCGCGGCGCTGGGCTCCGTATGCATGCAGGTCGAAAGCGAGCTCGCGATCGACATGCGTCGCATGCTCATCTCTTCACAGGTCGCCGGATCACCATCGTTCGAGGCGCGGCTGCTGGAGTATGCCGACGAACGCGAGATCTCTGCCTTCGGCAGCCTGGCCACCATCCTCGCAGCGAGCCGCGACTACGGGACCGCCGCCAGCCAGGGAGTTCGTGCCCTCGCCACCGATTTGCGACGCGCGCAGCGCCGCGAGCTGATCGCCCAGAGTCGGCGGGCGCTGAACAACGTGCTGCTGCCTGCAGCGGTGGCGGTCCTCCTGCCCTTTCTCGGCATCCTCATGTTTCCCGCCGTCTCCGTGCTTCAGCGAAGCCTCCGATGAAGAACATGAAAGGTGCGGCGCTTGTCGAGTTCGCTCTCGCCTGGCCCGTGGCGCTGCTGCTGACGCTTGGTTGCGTCGAGCTCGCGGTGTGGGGCGCCGAATCATTCGCCGCGCGGTCGGCGGCCCTCGCCGGTGCGAGGGCGGCAACCGTAGCAGGCTCCGATCCCCGAGTCGCAGCGACGGTGACAGTGCGAGTTCTGACTTCCAGCCTCGTCGGGGCCCAAGCCGGCGTCTGGTGTCCAGCGCAACGCGGAGATTCGCCGACGGTATGGGTCTGCGCCACCGACCTTGGCGGCGCGGTGCAGGTGGAGGTCGGAGGTTCGGTGCCTGCCCTGGTACCGGTTGGACCGGGTGCCGGCCTCCCGCTTCGGGCTCACGTCGTGCTTCAGAAGGAGGCGTTCACCAGGTGAGTCGCGGCCAGTCCTTCGTCGAGCTTGCAGTCTCCGCGCCGGTCATCCTCCTGCTCGCGTTGGGCGCCTCCGCAACCGTGCAAATAGTCGACGCGAGGGCCGGCCTTGACGCGGCGACCCAGGCGGCCGCCGCGGAAGCGGCCCGCGCTCCGGATCCCACCAGGGCTCAGGCCGCCGCCCGGGTTCGCTTTTCATCGATGGTCACGAGCTACCCTCTCCGCCTAACGCGACTCAATGTCACGCTCGGACATTTCAATCGCACCGATCAAGTCGTTGCTATCGCATCGGGCACCGTCGACATCTCCTGGGCCGCGCTCTTGCTTCCCAGCCGGCTCACGCTCGAATCGCGGGCCAGTGTCCCTCTCGAGTCGTGGCGCAGTCACACACGATGAGTCGCCAATCCGGCCAGGTGCTCGCTTTCTTCGCTCTCGTTCTCCCGATCGTCCTGCTGCCGGTCGCCGCCTACGCGGTCGATGCGACCATCGTGGCCGGACGCGCGGCCGGGCTGCAGGCGGCGACGGCGCAGGCGGCAGAGACGGCGGCCCAGCAATTGAACGTCGGCGTCCTACGCTCAACGGGTGCCCTCACCCTCGACTTGCCAGCGGCCACGCTCGTCGCGGCACGGACACTTGCGGAGGAAGAGCCTGCAGCGTCGATCGATTCATCCACAGTGACCGGCGCCAGCGTCACCGTCGTGACCAGCGAGCGGGTCACGCTGCCATTCAGCATCCTCGCCCGTACGGTCACTCTGCAGGCACGCGCCGCCGCCCGCCTGGTCCCCGGCTACGACAGCAGAACCTAGGCGGATTCCATCCGTTTGGAGCCAACGGGGCCCCTCGGAGCGAGCGATTCCGCACTTCTGGCGCAAAACGAGCGACTTCCCACTCGCCTTCTGCACTCACTCCACGAGAAACTCTGCTGCCTGGCCCATGGCGTCCTGGCTTCCTGGTGGCCAGCTTGCGACGAGGTCGTCCATTTGGTGCGCTGAGCGTAGCCCGCGGCCTTTGGGCCGAGAATGTCGCCCAGGGAAATCGACGATAGAGGGGAGAACTGGGTGAAACTCTCGAGAGCCGACTGGACTCTGGCGATCCTTCTGGTCGCCTACGTCATCGTCAATGTCCTGTTGACGCCGCTGGGAGGCTTCGAGACGCGGGACCCAGCGCGCGTGACCGTCGTCGGCGTCGTCGGCTTCGTCGCTTTGGGCCTGGTTTTCGTCGGGCTCGCGCTGAGCATCATCGCGTTGGTCCTGCTCTTTCGCGGGTCTGGGCGTGCGCCTATGTTCGCGATCATCTCCACGCTCCTGTATTTCCCGGCCTTCTTGGCCGAAGTGACCGGCGCCTTCTCGAGCCTCCGGCCCCCAATCGCCATCGAACGGCTTGAGCTCTTGCAGCTGGTGGTCGTTTTGCTCGCTCTGGGCGTGAGCTCCTGGCTGCTGCGACGGGGTACGAGTAAGGAGCGCCTCTAGGTGAGTCCGAGCAGCCGCATGCCGTTGCCCAGCAGCACTTTCTGAAGCACCTCGTCGGGTAGGCCCAGTCCGCTCAGCTCGTCGAGGCAGCGTTTCGGCTCGATGAAGGGGTAGTCGCTGCCGAACAGGAACTGGTCCTGAAGCCGGCCCTTCATGTCGCGCAGTACCTCCGCGGGAATGTAGCGCGGTGCCCACCCTGAGGTGTCGATGTAGATGTTGGTCTTGTGCAGCGCCATCGCCATCAGCTCGATGTGCCATGGATACCCGAAATGCGCGGCGATGATCTTCAGGTCGGGGAATGATGCGGCTGCAGCGTCCAGCCGGATCGGTCGCGCGTAGTCGAGCCGGATGCCTTGGCCGCCGGGCTGACCCGCCCCGATGCCGCTCGTTCCCGTGTGGAACAGCAGCACGAGGCCCAGCTCCTGGCATCGTTCGTACAGAGGCCAATGGCGCTCGTCGTCCGGTGCGAAGGCTTGAAGGGAGGGGTGCAGCTTGACTCCCTTGAGTCCGAGCTCGGCGATATTGCCGAGCTCATCGACCGCGCGATCGCCCTTGAGCGGGTCGACGCTGCCGAAGCCGACGAATGCTTTCGGGTGGTCGCGGCACGCGTCGGCGACCAGCTCGTTGGGCACCCGCGGTCGGCCGGTCGCCGTCTCCGCGTCCCAAGCCAGCAGGACCGCCATCACATCGAGCGCCTCATAGTCGCGGGCGAGCTCGTCGAGCGACCGCCGTGCGACCTTCGAGCGGAAGTACTTCTCCGCCGCCTCGACGTATCCCTTCATGGAGACGTCGAGCCATTCAGGTGTCGGCAGGTGGACGTGGAAATCGATGGCTCTCACAGGGCGATGATTAGCTTGATGCAAGCCTCATTGCTCGTGCTCGCGGGCGGCGACAGCGGGCGCATGGGCCGCCCTAAGGCCTGGCTGGAGGTGGGGGATACAACCTTGCTGCGCTACGTGGTAGACCGCCTGGCTCCCACGTTCTCGGAGGTGATGGTTTCGTTCGCCGAGCCGGAGCAGCTGGAGGAGCCGGTCCCTTTCCGGATCGTGTTCGACCGCAAGCGCGCATCCGGGCCTCTGGCCGGCCTCGAGGCCGGCCTGGAGGCTGCGCGCAACGAGGTGCTTTTCGCCGTCGCCTGCGATATGCCGTATGTGACACAGGAGGTCGCCCAGATTGCGATCGCCGCCGCGCGCAGATGCGACGCTGCGATCCCGCGGATCGACGGCCGCCCCGAGCCCGTTTGCGGCGCGTATAGGCGATCCGCCCTGCCCTTCGTCACCGGCGCGCTCAACTCGGGCCGGCTCAAGATGGCGGACGTCGCGGCCGAGCTCGACGTCACCTGGCTGGAGGGTCTCGACCAACAGCTGTTCAGGAGCCTCAACACCCCAAGCGACCTGGAGCGGTTTCATGCCGAATTCGCGTCGCAGCGATAATTGACGGGCCCTTTGAAAATCGTCGTCACAGTCAAACAAGTCCCGGATCCCAATTCCAGTCTCACCCTGGAGGCGGACAACACCCTTTCGCGTGAGAAGGAGGTCGTCCTCGACCCTGGGGACGAGTGCGGGGTCGAAGAGGGGCTTCAGCTCAAGGAAGCCCACGGCGGCGAGGTGATCCTGGTCTCGATGGGTCCCGAGCGGGCAAAGGATGCCATCCGCAAGGGCCTTTCCATGGGCGCCGACCGCGGCGTCCTGATCACCGATCCTCAACTGGCCGGGGCCGACGCACTGCTCACGGCCCGGGCGCTTGCCGCGGCGATCAAGCCCGAAGCGCCGGACCTCGTGATCTGCAGCACGGAGTCATACGACGGCAGCACCGGGATGGTGCCGCCGATGCTCGCCGAGCTGCTGGGCGTTCCCCAGCTGACTTTCGCCAAGAAGGTCGAAGTCGACGGGTCGAACGTCAAGGTCCACCGGCAGACCGGCGACGGATACCAGGTCGTCGAGGCCTCGACGCCGGCCCTGATCACGGTCACCGCCGGCATCGCGGAACCGCGCTATGCCTCGCTGAAAGGCATCATGGCCGCGCGCTCCAAGGAGATCAAGCTGATCGGCCTGGGCGACCTCGGCATCGAGCGCGGTGAACCGGCAGAGACGATCGAAGGGCTTGCCGACGCCGCGACGCGCAAGGCCGGCGCCGTGATCGAAGACGACGGCACGGCCGTGGATCGCATCATCCAGGTGCTCGCCGAGGCCAAGGTCATCTAGGTCGTGGGGAAGGTCTGGGTCTATGCAGAGCTGAACCAGGGCGCACTGGCTCCCACGTCGCTCGAGCTGATGGCACTGGCGCGTGAGCTGGGTGACGTCGAGGCCGTCGCGCTGGGCGGCGGCGCCAAGGCCGCCGCGGCGACGCTGGGCAAGCACGGCGCAAAGGTTGTCCACGTCAACGAGGACGCTGCGTTCGACGATTTCGTCGCCGAACCGGCGACCGCCGCGTTGGCCTCTCTCTACAAGGAGCAGGCTCCGGACCTCATCCTGTTCAGCTTCACGCCGGACTCGCGCGAGGTGGCTGGACGGCTCGCGGCCCGGCTCGAGGTCGGGCTCATCTCCAATGCGGGCAACGTCGTCGCGACGGGCGGCGGATTCGTGGCGAAGGTGCCTTACTTCGGCGGCGCGAAGCTCGCCTCCATGAAAGCCAACAAGAAACCGGCGATCATCCTCGTCCGGCCAAAGTCATTCGAACCTTCCGAAGCCGGTGGAACCGCTGAAGTCAAGGACTTCAAGGCGTCCATCGACGAAGGCTCGAAGCGCGCGCACATCATCGAGCGCGTGGTCGAAGCTTCAGAGAAAGTAAAGCTCGAAGACGCGAAAGTAGTCATTAGCGGTGGGCGTGGAATGGGCGGTCCCAACAACTTCCCGCTGCTCGAGGAGCTCGCCAACGCGCTGGGTGGCGCTGTCGGAGCGAGCCGCGCGGTGGTTGACGCGGGCTGGGTGCCGTACTCGATGCAGGTCGGGCAGACGGGAAAGTCGGTGCGCCCAGGCGTCTACATCGCGGTTGGAATCTCCGGCGCGATGCAGCACACCGTCGGGATGAAGGCTTCCAAGATCATCATCGCGATCAACAAGGACGCAGAGGCGCCGATCATGAAGATGGCCGACCTCGGGGTCGTGGGCGATGCGCTGAAGATCGTCCCTGCGCTCACCGCCGCCGTCAAAGCCAAGAAGAAGTAACGACGCCGGGCGCGCGCAGGGCGCACATTTGAACAGACAGGAAGCTGAGGGCCTGCTCGCCGAACGTGTGGCCCGCAGGCGAGACAAGGACTTTGCAGCGGCGGACGCGCTTCGTGAGCGGTTGCGCGTGGGCGGGTGGGACGTGGTCGACAGCGCGCAGGGCAGCGAGCTGCAGGCGCTGAAAGCGCCGCCTAGCCTCGAGAAGCCGCCTGTTGCACGTGCCGTCACGTTGCTCACCGTCGTGCACGGGTGGAAGCCCGACGTGGAGCGATGGCTCCTCTCGGTCTTCACGCACTGCAAGGCCGACTTCGAGGCAGTCATCGTCGATAACTCCGCTGACGTGCGCATCGCCGCCTGGCTGGAGAGCCGCGCCGCAGAGCGACTGCGGTCGATCAGGCTCGACCCGCCGCTTGGCTTCGCGGCCGCGGTCAACGCCGGCATCGAAGCAGCGGCCGGAGAAGTGATCGTCCTATTCGATCCGGGCATAGAGCTCAAGGGCGATGCCGTTTCACCTCTCATCGACGCACTGGCCGATCCGTCGGTTGTCGTGGCCGGCCCATACGGCCTTCGCGGCCAGGGGACGATGAAAGAGTTCGCGGAGAGCGTCGGGCCGGAGGTCGACGCGATCGAGGGCTACTGCATGGCCTTCCGGCGCACGGACGCGCAGGCCCTGGAGGGTCTGGATCCGAGGTTCCGCTTCTACCGGATCGCGGACATCGAGTTCAGCTTCCGGCTCAGGGCTCGGGGCGGGCGGGCGATAGCCGTACCCGGCGTGCCGCTCGAGAAGCACGAGCATCGCCTGTGGGAGACGACCGAGCCGCAAGAGCGCGAGCGGTTGTCCCGCCGCAACATGTACCGGTTCCTCGACCGCTGGGGGGAGCGGGCTGACCTCCTGGTCGGCAAATAGAGATCCCCACGAACTCGGAGTGTTCCCGCCTTGAGTTCGTGGGGGCCCCTTTAACATTGCCCGCGGTGGGCGACGACTACACGGCCAGGGTCACCGAGCTCAAGGCCAAGCGCAGCAAGAACCTTGGGATGGGCGGCGAGGAAAGGATCGCCAAGCAGCACCAGCGCGGCAAGCTCACCGTCCGCGAGCGGCTGGATCTGCTTTTCGACAAGGACACGTTCGTCGAGTTCGGCCTGCTTGCCAGCCAGCAGCCAGTGCGCGGGGGCGAGACCGATCCCGGCGGGACACCGGCCGACGGAGTCGTGACCGGTCACGGCCTGGTCGAGGGAAGGCAGGTCTGGGTCATCGCCTACGACTTCACCGTCATGGCCGGCTCGATGGGCGCGGTGGGGGAGCAGTTCAAAGCGGCCCGGGTACGCGAGCTGGCTCTCCGGTACCGCAAGCCGCTCGTGTGGCTGCTCGATTCAGCCGGGGCGCGCATCCAGGAAGCCGCCGGCTCGACCTTTGCGGGCACTGGCTACCTGTTCGCGGACCAGGTCGTCATGTCGGGCGTGATTCCCCAGGTCGCGGCGATGCTTGGCCCGTGCTCCGCAGGCACCGCGTACATCCCGGGCCTTTCCGACTTCGTGCCGATGGTTAAAGGGACGTCGTCAATGTCGCTCGGTGGCGCCCGCCTGGTGAAGGCGGCGACGGGTGAGGACGTGTCGGATCACGACATGGGCGGGTCGCAGGTCCACTGCTACGAGTCCGGTGTGGGCGACAACGAGGTCGCAGACGACCGCGAATGCATCGACCTGGTGCGAAGGTTCCTTTCCTACCTTCCGTCGAGCAACACCGAAGGGGCGCCGTTCCACGAGACGGGCGATCCTCGGGATCGCTCAGTCGAGGGCCTGGACAAGATCGTGCCGGTCAACCCGCGCGCGGCCTATGACGTCAGGCGCGTGGTCAAGGCCGTTTTCGACCACGACACGTGGCTCGAGATCAAGCCCGCGTGGGCGAAGAACATCGTCATCGGGTTCGCTCGGGCCGGTGGGCACGCTGTCGGCGTGGTGGCGAACCAACCGATGCAGAAGGGCGGCATCCTCGACTCGGACGCTGCGGACAAGGCGGCGCGCTTCATTCGAATGTGCGACGCGTTCAATGTACCGCTCGTCTACCTGGTGGATGTTCCGGGTTTCCTCGTCGGTTCGCAGGTCGAGAAGCAGGGCATCATCCGGCACGGCGCCAAGATGCTGTACGCGACCTCGGAGGCGACCGTGCCGAAGATCACCGTCATCATGCGCAAGGCTTATGGCGCCGGCTACTACGTGATGTGCGGCAAGGGCTACGAGCCCGATGTGCTCGTCGCGTGGCCGCTGGCCGAGATTTCGGTGATGGGGCCGGAGGGTGCGGTCAACATCATCTTCAACAAGCAGATCGAGGCATCGGACGATCCCGAGACCACGCGCGCTCAGATGATCGAAGCGATCCGCGCTCAGATCAATCCTTATCTCGCCGCGGGCTGGGCGATGATCGACGACGTCATCGATCCGGCGGAGACCCGCCGCGTCATCATCCGCGGCCTCGAGCAGGCGACCGACAAGAGAGTCGACCGCCCCTGGCGCAAGCACGGGAACATCCCGGTGTGACGAACAAGATCATCGTCACCGCCGCCCTCACCGGCGTGTTGGCGACGCGCGACCAGTGCCCTCCGATCCCTTACACGCCCAAGGAGATAGGCGAGGAGGCAATGCGCGCCGCGGACGCGGGTGCCGCGATCGTCCACATCCACGCACGCACCCCTCAGGGCGGGCCGGACTGGAGCGTCGAGACTTTCGCCGAGATCTTCAGCGAGGTGCGCGCGCGCACCGATGCGATCATCAACTTCTCGACCGGTGCAGTTGGCATCCCGGCCGATGAGCGCTTGTCGCACATCCGCCACCTGCGGCCCGAGATGGCAGCGCTGAACATGGGCTCGATGAACTACGCGATCTACTCCGAGAAAAAGAAGGCCTTCTATCACGACCACGTCTTTGCGAACCCGTTCAAGGACATCCAGCTCTTCCTCGAGACCATGAAGAGCGCGCAGGTCCGCCCCGAGATGGAGTGCTTCGACACGGGCCACATCGGCAACACCCGACCGCTCATCGACATGGGCGTCCTAACGTCTCCGTACCAGTTCAGCCTCATCATGGGGGTCCTTGGCGGCATCCCCGGCACCACCCGTCACCTGGTCGATCAGGTCGATTCCCTGCCACCAGGCTCGCACTGGCAGGTGATCGGCATTGGTCTCAACCAGTGGTCGCTGGTGGCCACGGCGATCGCGATGGGCGGCAATGTGCGAGTCGGCCTCGAGGACAACTTTTACGTGGAGGAGGGGAAGATGGCGAAGGGCAACGGAGACCTGGTCGAAAAGGCCGTTCGCGTCGCCCACGATCTGGGCCGCCAGGTGGCGACCACCGCCGAAGCCAGGGCCCAACTCGGTCTCGACGCCACTCCACGCCCGGCACCGTCGCGCACCCGAGCGTCGTCATGACCGAGGTCAAAGCCGAGCTCGTCGGGAGCGTATGGAAGATCACCACGCAGCCCGGCGCGCAGGTCGCCGAAGATGACGTGCTCCTGATCCTCGAGTCGATGAAGATGGAAATCACGGTCAATGCCCCGCGCGCGGGCACGGTGAAGGAGATTCGCGTGAAAGAGGCAGATGTGGTCAAGGAGGGACAGGTGTTGGTGGTGCTGGAATGAGCGAGCTGCCGATCAGGGTGAAGGTGCAGGAGAGTGCAAGCCAGGTCGTATACACGGATGCCGTGCTCATCAACGGCAACCCGCTTGGCTTCGTCTTGAACTTCGGCCAGTGGGCGCCTGAAGAACCCGGGCTGGTGCGGGTCTATACACGTGTCGGGATGAGCCCAAACCACCTCAAGCTGCTCGCACAGCTGCTGGCTCAAAACGTCGCCGCATACGAGGAGAAGTTCGGCGAGATGACTCTGACCGAGGACCGGGCGGCGCACGGTCATCACTTCGGTTTCGACACTGTTCCGCCTGCGCCGAGTCCCAAGCTGCCCTGATGAAGCCCGCCCAGCTCCTGTTCGAGCATCAACGACTGGTCGACCGGGAGCGGATCCTTCGCGAGGACATCGAGCGCGTCACCGCGAGGCTGCAGTCAGATCCAGAGGTGGTGGAGCTCGAAACAAGCCTCGCCGAGGCGCGCGCCATCCAGGAGGTTGCGGCCGCGCGACTACGCGAGTCAGATCATGAGCGTGAGGCTCATCGCACCAGGCTGCGCTCACGCGAGAAGGAGCTCATGAGCGGACGCATCCGCAACCCGACCGAGCTGATGCAGATGTCGGAGGAGGTGTCGCACATGAAGGCGCGCTTCGCGGAGGAAGAGGATGCGGAGATGCGGCTGATGGAGGATGCAGATGCCGCCGACCAGGCGGTCCGCGACGCCATCGCCAACCTGGAGGACGGGCGCCGCCGCTCCGCAGCCGATGAACCGTCGCTGCGACACGAGCTCGCGGGATGGACTGCGGAGCTTGGCGAGGTCGTGGCCGAGCGCGACAGCGTATGGGAGCAGGTTCCGCCGGCTGTGCAAGCGGCGTACTCGCGCATGCGCATGAATCCCCGCGTGGCGCAGGTCGTCAACAACCAGTGCACGGCGTGCCGCGTCACGGTTACGTCTTCGGGGATGCAGATGCTGCGCAAGGGTGACGAGATCGTCCACTGCGAGCACTGCGGCCGCATCCTGGTCCGCGACTGAAAACGCTCCGGCTGCGCGCAGACGGAGGCGCCCGGGGCAATCCCGGTCCGGCCGCGATCGGGGTTGTGATCGAGGACGAGGATGGGAGGCGCTTGCGCACCTTCCATCGTTTCATCGGCAATGCGACGAACAACCAGGCTGAGTATCAGGCCCTCATCGATGGGCTTAAGGCGATCGCGGACTGGGAGCCAGACAGCCTCGATGTCTACCTCGACTCAAAGCTGATAGTCGAACAGGTAAATGGCAAATGGAGGGTCAAGGAGCCCGGGCTGCAGGAGCTTCACCGACAGGCGGTCGGGCTTCTCAAACCGTATGGAGACAGAGTCAGTCTCCGACACGTGGACAGAAGCCAGAACAAAGTCGCAGACAAGCTCGTCAACCTGGCGCTCGACGAGCGCGTTAAGAAGGGCAGGGCGGATGGGTAGAATGCGCCTGGGCCGAGGCGGACGGGTGACCGCTGACCACCTAATAAGCGGTTGGAGGAAAGTCCGGGCTCCAAAGAGCAGGGCGCTGGGTAACACCCAGTCGGGGCGACCCGAAGGAAAGTGCCACAGAAAATTACCGCCGGCAGCGTGTGTCTCCGGAGACAAGCTGTCAGGTAAGGGTGAAAAGGTGGGGTAAGAGCCCACCGGCGGCCGGGTGACCGGCCGGCCAGGCAAACCCCGCCCGGAGCAAGACCAAATAGGAGGGCGATCACGGCGGCTCGCCGAGCCCTCGGGTATCGGTCGCTAGAGGTGCCGGGCAACCGGCATCCCAGACAGATGGTCACCGTCCTGCAAGGGACACAGAACCCGGCTTACGTGCCGCCCTCGGCCCACCTCCCAGGTCCGAATAGGGACCGGGAGGTGAAGGAACCTGCGCCGGCGACGCGCCCCCAACGCCTAACCGTCTGCGCTCGGAAGAGCGAGTCTTCTGATCGCCCACGCGACCACATCAGCTGCTCGCGCCGGCGACGCGCCCAGTAAAACATCGAACGAGCGCCGGGTGGCCGAAGAAGTCAGCACCACTTCGAGGTCCACCAGACGGCGTCGGTCCTCAGCGTCCATTCGTGACGTGATCGACTTCAACCAGGATTCGGCCAAGCGAATCCTCTCCTCTCGATGGGCTCGTCTCTCCTGGTCTCCAAGCTCTGTGGCAAACGCAGCCTGGAACGCCGGGTCCAGAGATGCTTGCCTTTCAAAGATCGAGCGGAATGTGGGGTACAGGTCATCGGGGCTTGCGGGCATCGTTGGGGTCTCGCCGAGCACAACACCGGCAGCGGCAGCGATCTGCTCTGCGTAGTGGCGGAAGAGGCCATCCACGAGCTCCGGCTTGCTTTTGAAGTGCCTGTAAATGGTGGCAACAGCTACGCCCGACTCCTCGGCAACCGCAGGGATTGAGAAGTCGGCAAGGGGTCGGGACAGGACCCGCGCAGCCGCCTCAAGGATCCGGAGCCTGGTCGCCTGGGCCTGCTCGGAGCGGAGCTGACTGGTATATGGCCTCGCCATCCCTCCATTTTAGCGAGAGGGATTCATCTATTGACAATATGGCAGCGCATCATGGATCCTATCGGTGGGGTAGGGGATTGATCGCATCCAGGCCAGACGTACGACCTCTTGCTGAGCTGAGCTGGAGCGACCGCGAGACCGCTGGAGTCAAAGCGGCCACTCTGGGCGAGCTCTCGAGGGCCGGCTTCCCGGTGCCTGAAGGCTTCGTCCTGACAACCGCTACGCAGAGGCATTTCCTGAGCGCAAACAGGCTGGATGAAGCCAGTCCAGCGGAAGCCATCCTGAGCGCTCCCTTTCCAGACGATCTGGCGGAAACGCTGCTAGTCGTCTCCCGCGAGTTTGGTCAGGCGACTGTGGCAGTTCGGTCATCCGCGGTTGCGGAAGACCTCCCAGATGCCTCGTTCGCCGGCCAGTACGAGACGGTGCTGGATGTTCGGGGCTCGGACGCCATCGGCGAGGCCGTGAAGCATTGCTGGGCATCCGCAGCGGGCGAGCGGGTTCACACATACGCGGGACGGTCGGGAGAACCGGCGCCCTCCGGCGTGGCGGTCCTAATACAGCGCATGGTGCCGGCCGACTCCGCAGGCGTCGCCTTTACGGCGGACCCCCTAACCGGGAATCGAGACGACGTGGTGATCGAAGCGGTTCGCGGCCTAGGGGAGAAGCTTGTGTCCGGGCAGAGCGACGGCGATCAGTGGGTGGTGCGCGGTTCGTCCGCGACCTGTCGGCGATCGACCGAGGCTGCGCTGACCTCTGAGCAAGCCGTTGCGGTTGCTGTGATGGCCCGCGACGTGGAACGTCATCGCGGCGCACCGCAAGACGTGGAGTGGGCATTCAGTGCCGCCGGAGAGTTGTTCCTACTTCAAGCCCGTCCGATGACTGCTCTGGTCGAAGCCGCGGACTGGACGCCGCCAGTGCCGGGCGGGTGGATGCGGAACTTTCGGTTTGGGGAGTGGCTGCCCGATCCCGTCACTACGCTTTTCGAGACCTGGATCCTGCCGCGCATCGACCGCTCGCTGATTGCCACCGGGGCGCGCTTGACAGGAATCCGTAGCTCGGGGCCGACCTACGTGATCGTTAACGGTTGGTGCTTCGCGAACCCAGCCGGCCGGGCGTCAACTCTCGGGTTCATGGTCCAGGCGCTGGCCCATCTGCGAGTGATGCGGGCTCTGGCGCTCCAGTTCAGCCGCCCAGCCATCGCCGATGCCATGTTGGTAAGGCCGCTAGAGAGGAAGTGGCGCGAAGACGTCCTTCCGCGCTATAGAGACCTGGTCGCCTCCGGGGAGGAGGTGCTGGCCAGCTCGAATCCTGCCGAGACTGTCCGTTTTGTCGATGGAGTGGCCGACCTCGTCGGTGAATACTGGTCGATGTTTACGTTCGGCGGCGGATCAGCCTGGAAGCTCGAGGCTGGTCTCGCACGATTCTATCGGCGCCACCTCTGGCCGGTCATTGGAGGCAGCCACCAGGAGCTGCTCTGGGGCTTGGATGCGCCGACTGCCCGAATGCAGCCGCACCTCGTGCAGAGCCTGGACTGGGTCGCCCCGACACTCGGCGATCTCGCGATCACTGCGGCCGTCGAGACGGATGGCAGTCGAACAGCCAGGCTTCGGGCATCCCGGATCGCCTGCGAAAGCCGTTGCCGTGAAGCATTGGCGGGCCAGAAGAAACTGCTGAGGCAGTTCGAAGAGCTCCTCGATTACGCGCAGCACTACGCCGTGCTGCGCGAGGAGCAGTGCGCGGATCTCACGCTCGGCTGGCCAGTGATCCGCCGCGCTGCAATCCAGCTTGGTGAGGCACTCCGACAACGCGGCGCCATCGACGCTGCGGAGGACGTCTTTTTCCTCACACTCGATGAGCTGAATACCTCGCTGACGCAGGCGTCGAGCCCTAGCATTTCCACTGTTGTCGCCGGCCGCCGTCGCGAATGGGAGCGGCGCCGCAAGCTCACGCCGCCACTCGTGGTGGGCCGGCTACCTGGGTTCTTCAGTCGCATGCTCAATGACAGCCTTGAAACGATGCGTGTACCGACCGACGCGGTATCGGGCGCGATCCATGGCCTCCCGGCGAGTCCTGGACGCGCGCGTGGACCGGTCCGCATCATTCGAGGAAACGAGGACTTCGGGAAGTTCCGGCGCGGCGACATCCTTGTAACGCAGGCCGCCATGCCGGCTTGGACACCCCTATTCATGTTGGCCGCCGCGGTGATCACTGATACAGGGACGATGGCGGCACACGCGTCATTGGTCGCTCGCGAGGTAGGAATTCCGGCAGTTGTCGGCACCGGTGACGCCACAGACCGCTTGCACGACGACCAGGTCGTGACGGTCGATGGCGGGGCGGGACTGGTCGAGGTGGAAGGACGAGCCGACACTCAAACGGAGTAGATGTGTAGCTTCGTCGAGGTCGTCCTAAACCAAAAAGGGGACACTAAGTCGCGGGTACCAATACCCATTTGATACCCAACCGCACGGTGTCGGGGCATAACGCCAGGTGTCGTTTCGTACGGGAGAGGCCCGGCTGAACTCGCAGAAAACGAACCCGGCTTAGAGTCCGCTCTCGGCCCACACCCTCGTTGTTCGCAGACATCCACCGCTGCGTGATGAGGGTGACCGCGATTGACAGGGAAAACGCTCTCATGTGCCGCGTCCCCCACGGCCGTCCCTCGGCATGCTCGTCATGCCTTTGTACCAGCACCCGTGACGTTCGCGGAGACCATTGATTCAAGGAGCTCTGCCGCGCGGTTGGCCCCACCTTCGCCGATCCGTGCCTTGAGTGAGTTCGCGGCGTCATGGAATGAGGCGGTTGAAAGCACCGCTTGAACCGCGTAGCGGATCGCAGCAGGCGGCTGGTCACGATCGATCAGAACACCCGCGCCGAGAGCAGCCACACGCTGAGCGAGGTACAGCTGGTCAGAACGTGGGTGGGGGAGACAGACGAGTGGAACTCCTTGCAGCAGTGCTTCGGTCAGAGTTCCATGTCCCGCGTGCGTAACGCAGACAGCCACTTGGGGCATCAACGCCCGGTGCGGCAGGTACTCTCGAACGATCGCGTTCTTCGGCACATGAAGAGCCAGCCGATCGACGGCAGGCCCTGTGGTAGCCACGACTCGAACGGGCAGCTCCGAGAGCCCATCCAGGATGCGTTGCAGCAGCTCGGTCTGCGGACCGTAACCAGTGTGCGTCGTCAGCCCGACCAGCACCAATGGTCGGTTATCGGTTGTCTCGAACAATGC
>CATPBO010000139.1 GCA_955652835.1 Candidatus Dormiibacterota bacterium | reverse complement strand
CCCTTTGCGTCCTCAGGTGTCGTCGGGGCGACGACCAGCAGTCCTGGGATGAGTCCGTAGATCACCTCGAGGCTGTGTGAGTGCTGGGCTGAGAGCTGATGTCCCGCGCCGCCCGGCATGCGGATCACAAGTGGCACCTTGGCTTCGCCGCCGAACATGTAGCGGATCTTGGCTGCGTTGTTGACGATCTGGTCGTACGCGACCAGCGAGAAGTTGATCGTCATCAGCTCGACGACAGGGCGCAGTCCGAGCATCGCGGAGCCGATCGCCGCGCCGACGAAGCCCTCCTCGGCGATGGGCGCGTCAACCACGCGCTGCGGCCCAAACTTTTCGAGGAGGCCCTCGGTGACGCGGTATGCACCGCCGAACGTTCCTATGTCCTCGCCAATGAGATAAACGTTCTCATCGCGCTCCATTTCCTCGGTGAGCGCTTCACGCAACGCTACGCGGTAGAGCTTCTCGTCGGTTGGAGCGGCGACGCGCGTCGCCATCAGAGCGGGTCTCCGCGGAGCTCGGGCCGGTTTTCCCACTCAGCGGCGTAGACGTACTTGTAGAGGTCCTCGGGTTTGGGTTCGGGGCTCTCGTCGGCGAAGCGGATTATCTCCTGCACCTCGGCGTCGATCTCCTGCCGGACCTTCTTGAAGTACTCCTCGTCGGCGAGCCCGCTCTTCTCGAGCTCGTGCTCGAAAGCGACGATGGGGTCGGCCTTGCGGAACTTCTCCTTGTCCTCGGCTGAGCGGTACTTGTCGGGGTCGACCACCGAGTGTCCCTTGAACCTGTAGCACAGGGCTTCGATCAACCTCGGCTCGGAATCCGCTCGGGTCTTCTCAACGATCTCGCTCGTCCGCAGCATCACCTCGCGCAGGTTCATGCCGTCGATCTGGATCGACTCCATGTCGTACGCGCACGCCTTCTTGTAGATGTCCGCGACTGCGGAGGCATCCTCGACCGGCGTGCCCATGCCGTACCGGTTGTTCACGCAGAACCAGACCACTGGGAGCTTGAAGACCTTGGACATGTTGAGCGACTCGTGGAATGCACCGATGTTGGTGGCACCGTCGCCGAACATACAGAAGACGACGTCCTTCTCTTTGCGGTACTTGACGGCCCAGCCGCCACCGACGGCGAGGGGGAGGTGGCCGCCGACGATTCCGTAGCCGCCCATGAAGCGAAGGTCGGCGCCAAACATGTGCATAGAGCCGCCACGGCCGTGCGAGGTGCCGGTCTCCTTGCCGAACAGCTCGGCCATCACAGCCTTCGGGTCGATGCCGCGGGCGATGGCGTGGCCGTGCTCGCGGTAGCTCGTGAAGATGTAGTCGTTCGGCTTGAGGGGCACGATTCCGCCGACGACGGTTGCCTCCTCACCGATGTTCAGGTGGCAGTAGCCACCGATCTTGGCCTTGGTGTACTGCTCCTGCGCGCGCTCCTCGAAGCGCCGGATGAGCTGCATCTGGCGGTGGAGGCGCAGCAGGAAGTCACGGTTTTGCTTGTTCAGCTCGAGCGACTTGGGCGTGATCGCGGTGGGGGGTGGGGGAGTCGTCGCAGGTGGCTTGACGGTGGCTGTCATCTGCTGCTCTCGATTTTGCGCCTGCACCGCTTCCCCATTTGTCATGTGGACCGACGCAGCTGGGGCGGCCGCAGTCGTGCGCTTGTTTGGAATGTGGATTGCCCGCCCCTGCGCGGCGAGCGCCGCTTCCATCAGCGATTCGGGCAGCGTCGGGTGCGCGTGGATCGTCAGGTCGATCTGCTCGAGGGTGAGCCCGTTCTGCACCGCCAGCGTCGCCTCGGCGATCAGGTCGGTGGCCCGTGGTCCGATGATGTGCGCGCCGAGCAGCCGCCCCGAGCTCGCGTCAGCGATTACCTTCACGAAGCCCTCGGACTGTCCCAGCGTGAGCGCTCGCCCCGAAGCGGCGAAGGGGAAGCGACCGATCTTGACCTCGAGCCCTTTCTCCTTCGCGTCCTTCTCACCGAGCCCGACGTGTGCGATCTCCGGGTCGGTGTAGATGCAGTTCGGCGCTGCGTGATAGTCAGGAGTTCGGTCGCCGTGGCCTGCGATGTTTTCGACAGCGCATACGCCCTCGTATGACGCGACGTGCGCAAGCATGATGCCGCCGATCACATCCCCGATCGCCCAGATGCCCTGCGCGCTGGTGCGGAGGTGCTCGTCGACCACGACGCGGCCGCGCTCGAGCTTGACGCCGGCCTTCTCTGCCTCCAGTCCCTGCGTGTAGGGCACGCGGCCGACGGCAAGCAGCACCTGATCGGCGTCGAACGAACCACCCTCGCCCCCTGATGAGAAGCGGACCTGCAGGCCGCCCTTGTTCTTGGCGATCTCCTCGACTTTGGCGTTGGTGTGAACCTCGCCGCCGAGGCCCGCGAGGTGCTTGGTGTAGACGGCGACCAGGTCGGCGTCCACCATCGGCAGGACCTGCGGCAGCATCTCGAACACCGTGACCTTGCTGCCGAGCGCGGCGAACATGGCTGCGAACTCCATGCCGACCACGCCGCCGCCGATGACGGCCAGGCGGCGCGGAATCTCCTTCAGCTCGAGGATCTGGTCGGAGTCGATCGTGTGCTCCGCGCCTTTCAGTGGAATCCGCGCCACGGCCGAGCCGGTGGCGATGATGATGTCTTTCGCCTGGAGGCGATCGCCGGCGACGTCGACCACGCCGTTCGCGGCCAGCACCGCCGGGCCGCGAACCTGCGTCACGCCGCCAGCCTTGAGCAGGCCTTCGACGCCCTTGACCAGCTGATCGACCACGCCTGACTTTCGCTTTTGGGCCGCGCCCCAGTCGAAGCCGACATGCTCTGAAACCACGCCGAACGGGCCACCCGCTTTGGCCAGGATCAAGAGCTCGGCGGACTGCAGCAGGGCCTTGGTCGGGATGCAGCCACGAACCAGGCAGGTGCCGCCAAACCGGTCCTTCTCGACGATCGCCGTCTTAGCCCCGAGCTGGGCCGCACGTAGCGCGGCCACGTATCCACCAGGTCCGCCACCGATCACCACGACGTCAAAAGTACCGGCCATATAGCTCCTATCTATATCTCCTATCAGTAGAAATTATGCCGACCCGCCCTGCTTCGGTGCCCGATTGGCGCCGTTTGGGCTGTAGCGATTGATGATCGGCATGCGGCGGTCGCGCCCAAAAGCCCTCGGAGTGATCTTGACTCCGGGCGGCGCTTGCCTCCGCTTGTACTCGCTGCGGTCGACGAGCTGGATCACCCTGGCGACTATCTCTGGCAGGTGGCCGGCGGCCACCAGCTCCTCAGGGCCGAGATCTTCTTCAATGTATCCGCGCAGGATCGGGTCGAGCTCTTCGTAGGGCGGCAGGCTGTCGGTGTCCTTCTGGCCTGGCTTGAGCTCAGCCGACGGCGGCTTGGTCAGCACGCGCTCCGGGATCGCCGGACTCAAAGAGTTGCGGTAGCGGCAGAGCTCGTAGACCGTGGTCTTGGTGATGTCTTTGAGCACCGCGTAGCCGCCTGCCATGTCGCCGTAGAGGGTGCCGTACCCGGTCGCGAGCTCCGACTTGTTGCCCGTGCTGAGCACGATGTAGCCGAATTTGTTCGACAGTGCGTACAGGATGGTCGCGCGGATGCGTGGCTGCAGGTTCTCCTCGGCCACGCCCGGCCTGGTTCCCTTGAACGCCGGCGCGAGGATCTCTTCGAAGCCTCGATGCGGCGGCTCGATCGAAAAATCCATGAGCTGCATGCCAAGCGCTTCAGCCACGAGCCCCGCGTCCTCGAGGCTTTCGGCGGAGGTGTGTCGCGATGACATGCGAACGCCGATCACGTTCTCCGGGCCAAGCGCGTCGCAGGCGATGGCGGCGGTCAGCGCTGAATCAACACCGCCGGAAAGGCCAATGACGACTTTCTGGAAACCCTGCTTGCGGATGTAGTCGTGCGTGCCGAGCACCACCGCCGCGTAGATCTCGGCTGCACCTTCCAGCGGCTCGGCGATGCGCGGTGCGATCGGCGGCTTCGCACCGTCCGCGCTCGGCACCGCCAGCGGCACCTCGCTCACGACCAGGTCAAGGCGCTCTGCGCCCTCTGCCTCGTGGCGGATCTTGTCGACCGGCCTGATCGATTTCGCGACATCAAGGTCGATATCGCAGACGAGCAGCTCTTCGACGAAGGAAGCCGCATGCGCGAGCAGTTCTCCTCGCGGGCCGAAGACGGCGCTGTTGCCATCGAAGACCAGCTCGTCCTGGCCTCCCACGGTGTTCACCCATGCGACGAATGCGCCGTAGTCCGCTGCACGACCGGCGATCATCGCTTCGCGCGGGGCGCGCTTGCCCGCGTGATACGGCGAGCCGTTGATGTTGACCAGCAGCTCGGCGCCTTGGTGTGCCTCCCAGGCCATCGGTCCGGACGGATACCAGGCGTCCTCGCATACCGACACCCCGATTCGCCCGACGCCGAGCTCGAAGATCGGGCTGCGATGGCCTGGTTCGAAATACCGCTGCTCGTCGAACACGCCGTAGTTCGGGAGGAAGACCTTGTGATAAACGGCCTTGAGCTCGCCGTCGTGCATGAACGCGGCGGCGTTGAAGATCGCGCCATCGTCATCTACAAACCCGACCACCACTGAGATTCCCTTCGTCGCCCTGGTCACGACATCGAGCCGCTTCAGGTTGTCACGCACGAACGAGCGCTTCAGGACGAGGTCCTCCGGCGGGTAGCCAGTGAGGACCAGCTCGGGGAAGCACACGAGGTGAGCGCCCTGCTCACGAGCACGCCCGATCCAGTCGATGATCAGTCGCGAATTGCCCTCGAGGTCGCCGACGGTCGGGTTCACCTGGGCCAGTGCGATCCTCAGCGGTTGTCCCACGTATTCAATTTTGACCTCCACCGCTGGTTAGCATTGGTGCTGCTTGAGTTACTTCGATCGATTGCGCGCGCTCTCGGCGGATCGCAACACGCTGGTGTGCGTCGGCCTCGACCCCGACCCTGAGCGCATCGAGGGCGGCGCGGCCGGCGCGCTCCGTCACTGCCGGGAGGTCATCCGTCAGACCGAGGAGCACGCGTGCTGCTTCAAACCCAACAGCGCTTTCTGGGAGCAGTACGGGCCGGACGGCTGGACGGCGTTGATGGAGCTGCGAGACGAGGCACCCGACACGCCCTTCCTCTTCGACGCCAAGCGGGGTGACATGGCGAACACGATGGAGGCGTACGCGCGAGCGGTCTTCGTGACGCTGGCAATGGACGCCGCGACCGTCAACCCGTACCTCGGCTCAGACTCCATTGAGCAGTTCACCCGCCACAGCGATCGCGGGGTGTACGTCGTCTGCAGGTCCTCCAACCCCGGGGCGACCGACCTGCAGCACCTGGACGCCGGCGGCAAGCCCCTCTATTTGCACGTCGCAGAGCTCGCGGAGCGCTTGAACACCGCCGGCAACGTCGGCCTGGTCGTCGGCGCGACGGCACCGGCTGAGATCGTCGAGGTCCGTCGCGCGTCGCAGCTCCCGTTCTTGATCCCTGGTGTCGGTGCGCAGGGCGGCGACGTCGAGGGCTCGGTGCGCGGGGCGTGGAACGGGGATCGCGCCTCATGTCTCATCTCGGCAAGCCGCAGCGTCCTCTATGCGAAAAGTCCAGCTCGCGAGGCTGCAGCTTTGAAGCAGCAGATCAACGCCGCTGCCGGCGCACTCAAGTGAGCGAAATCCCCACGAAAAATCCCCACGAACTCCGAGGCTTCGCCGTGAGTTCGCGGGGGCCCCTCTACTCAGAGGCTTCGCCGTGAGTTCGCGGGGGCCCCTTGAAGAGCGCAAGTACACCGCGCGCCTCGTGCTGACCGGTCACATCATCGACTCGATGATCCTGCCGCAGGTCATGGACATGGTGATGGACCTCGGCGGCAACTTCACCATCGAGGAGCTCAAGGTCGGCCAGCACAAGACCGACACGTCCATCTGCAGGATGGAGGTTGTTGCGGGCTCGGCAGAGGAGCTAGACCGGATCGTCAGGCAGGCGCGAGCCCTCGGCGCCACCACCGAGTCAGATGAGCCCGCTCGCTCGGAGCGTGTCACCAAGGAAGGGGTCTTCCCGGAGGGCTTTTACTCGACGAGCAACCTTCCAACTGACGTCCTTATCGACGGTCAATGGGTACGCGTCGACAGCATCGAGATGGACTGCGCCATCGCCGTCGATCGCAAAGCGGGCCGCGCGTGGTGCATCGTCTTTCAGGGCGCCAAACCGGGCATGGAGGTGGTGGTCGGGCATCAGGGCGTACGCGTGACGCCCCAGGAGCGTTCGCGCCAGACCGAGATCTTCAGCTTCATGGGCAGCGAGGTCTCGGCGGAGAAACCAAAGAAGGTCCTCATCTCAGCGATCGCGGACGAGATGCGTCAGATCCGCGCCGCGGGCGGACGCATTCTCGTCGTCGCCGGTCCCGGCGTGGTCCACACAGGCGCGGGAGTCTACCTGTCGCGACTCATCGAGCTGGGCTTTGTGCAGGTGCTGTTCGCCGGCAACGCGCTGGCGGTTCACGACGTCGAGGTAGCGCTTTTCGGAACCGCGCTGGGCGTGAACATCGAGAGCGGAGTACCGATCGAGCATGGCCACGAGCACCACATGCGGGCGATCAACCGCGTGCGTGCCGCCGGCGGGCTGAAGGAGATGGTGGACAGCGGCCAGCTGAAATCAGGCGTCATGAAGTCCGCCATCGACCACGGAGTCGAGATCGTGCTGGCGGGGTCGGTGCGCGACGACGGGCCGCTGCCCGATGTCATCACCGAGATGGTCGAAGCTCAGCGGCGGATGCGCGCGGCGCTGCCTGGCGTGCGCATGGCCTTGATGCTTTCCACGATGCTCCACTCGATCGCCACGGGCAACATGCTGCCCGCCGGAGTGCGGACCGTCTGCGTAGACATCAACCCCGCGGTGGTCACGAAGCTGGCGGATCGCGGCAGCTGGCAGTCGATCGGCCTGGTGACCGACGTGGAATCGTTCTTGCGCGAACTGGCCCAAGTCATAGAAACTGGTGCACATGGGTAAAGGACGCGACAAGCAAGGGCGGGAAGCCAAGAAGAAAAAGAAGCCGAAAGTGGCGGGTCCGCCGGCCGCTGACGTTCAGTTCCGCCACCACGCCGTGGTGACGACCCCGGAGCAGCCGGCAAAGGCCGAGTAGGGCCCCTAGCGGCTCAGGACAGGCGCCCGACGTAGAGGTTCACGACCTCCTCGTCATCCAGCAGCTTCTGGCCAGGGCCTTCGAGGCGGTTCTGCCCCAGCACAAGGACGTATGCCCACTGGGCGTGCCTGAGCGTCTCGCGAGTGTTCTGCTCGATGACGAGCACCGCGACGCCGGTGGAGCGGATCTCCTCGATGCGCTCCCAGATCAGGCCCTGAAACTTTGGCGCCAGGCCGGCGCTCGGCTCGTCGAGGATGAGCACTGCTGGGTCGACCATCAAGCCTCGAGCGAGGGCGAGCATGGTCCGCTGGCCACCGCTCAGGGTGTGGGCTTTTCGGTGGGACGAGGCCGCCAGGTCGGGAAACAGCTTGAAAAGCTGGTCGATCCTCTCCCGCACGCCGCCCTTGCGGCTGTAGCCGCCCATGTCAAGGTTCTCGCGGATCGTTAGCTCGGGAAAGACGTTCGCCACCTGGGGCACGTATGCGAGGCCCTTGCTCACCAGCTTTTCTGCCGGCAGGCCGGTCACGTCCGCGCCCTTAACCCTCACGGCGCCGGCGGTCGGGCGGATGAGCCCGGCGATCGCCTTCAGCAGCGTTGACTTGCCGGCCCCGTTTGGTCCGACTATGGCCGTGATCGCGCCTGGCTTGGCCGCGATGCTGACGCTGTCGATGACTGGCGGCCCGCCGTATCCGGCGGTGAGCCCCTCGACCTCGAGGACAGGACCAGGCGCGATCCCCCGAATGGGTGTGGGAATTCTCCCGGTCACTGTTTCACCATCTCGCCCAGGTAGGCGTCGATGACATCCTGGTTTGATCGCAGGATCTCGAACGGCCCTTCCGCGATCACCGCGCCCTGCGCCATCACGATGACGTGCTCCGTCACGCGCTCGATGAATGGGAGGTTGTGCTCGACGACGATGACCGAGGTGCCAGACGCGATGAAGCCCTCGATCGCCAGGGCCATGCGCTCACCCAACACCGGGTTGACGCCACCCATGGGCTCGTCGAGGATCACGAGCTGCGGCTGAGCCATGCGGATTCGGGCGAACTCCACCAGGCGCTTCTGACCGCCGCTCAGATTTCCAGCGCGTTCGTTGCGAAGGGTCACAAGGCCGAACTCGTCAAGGATCTCGCGAGCTCTAGCCAGCTCGTCCTCTGACTTGTCCCGCTGCGCGCGCCCGAGCCCGACGACGCCGCGCAGGAAACCCTCCCGGCCGGCATCCCACCGGGCCATGACCACGTTCTCCAGCACGGTGAGGCCGGGCCACTCGCGTGGTGACTGGAAGGTGCGGATCAGGCCGAGGCGCGAGATGAGGTGGGGGGGAAGGCCTTCGAGCGCTCTGCCTTTGAAGAGGACGGTACCGCTGTCCGGAAGCTTGAAGCCCGAGATGAGGTCGATCGCCGTGCTCTTGCCGGCCCCGTTTGGCCCGATGAGCCCCGTCACGATTCCCTGAGGAGCCTCAAACGAACAGCCGTCGACCGCGTACACGCCCCCGAAGTGTTTCGTCAGTCCCCGGACCTCGAGCGCCGGGGTGGTGGCCGGTGCGCTCACGCGGTTTGCGGGGCGATGTAGAGCGACGGTTGTGGGTCGACATACCGTCGTTCGGGAAGCAATCCCTGCGGCCTGAACCGGAGAAACAGCACCAGGACCAGGCCGATGATCACTCCGCGCATCGCAAGCAGGACCTGCGGGTGGAGGGTGCTCAGCTGACCGAGGCCCGGCACCATGGGCAGGAAACGCGTGGATTCCTGCACCAGCACGCCCATGATCAGCACGCCGAGGGCCACGCCCCAGATGTTTCCGCGACCGCCGACGAGCACTGCGGAATACAGCACGATCACTTCCACCGGTGACCAGGCCGAAGGGTTGAAGGCGCTGAGGTACGCGGCGAAGAGAGCTCCCGCGAATCCGCCCAGGCCCGCGCCCAGCACGTAACCCTTCAGCTTCAGGCGGTAGATGTCGCGCCCGAAGGCGGCCGCGGCGCGTTCGTCCTCACGAAGTGTCCGCAGCGCCATGCCGAACCGGCTGCCGGAGATGCGCCACATGAATAGAAAGACAAGGGCGAACAGAACCAGGCTCAGGCCGAGGAAGAAGTACTGATACGAGAGGTAGTCGAAACCGAACCAGTCACCCATCGGGTCGAATAAGCCGGAGAGGCCGTTATAGCCATCGAACAGGGGAACGTACTGGCCAGCCAGCACGTACATCACGTACACGGCGCCCAGCGTGACGATCGAGAAATAGATGCCGCGCAGGTGGCGCAGCGCGATCGAGCCGACCACCAGGCCCACCGCCATCGCGGTGATGACCGCCACGACGACAGCGACGGGATAGGGCAGGGTCAGCCCGAGGATGTAGTGGGCGGGCGCCACCGCCGGTCCGATGGTGAGGACGAGGGTCATGTACGCGCCGACCGCGATATAGCCGTAATAGGCCAGATCGAAGTCGCCAGACCAGCCCCAGATGACGTTGAGGCCCAGCGCCATAATTCCGAAGATGGCCCCTTCCGAGAGCACGGAGACGAGGTAGGCGCTCATTCGAAGACCGTCCGCCGGGCGTTGGTGAAGAGGCCTCGCGGACGTACGAGGATGACGATCGCGAGGATCGCGAAAGCGAAGGCGAGGTTATAGCTGGCGCTGACGTAGCCGCCGCCAGGCAATCTCACCGTCTGTGCAAATTCCAGAACCAGGCCCACCATCACGGCGCCTACAAGCGTGCCGAAGGCCCGGCCCAGCCCTCCAGCGACCGCCGCTGTCAGCGTGATGAGGAAGAAGCCGAAGCCGAAGTACGGGTTGAACGAGCCGACGCTCTCGGCGAGCACGAATCCCGCATAACCGGCGACGAGGCCGGCCAGGAAGAAAGTCGAGGCGGCGACTCTAGTTGCGTTGATGCCGGTGACTCGTGCGAGCTCGCGGTTCTGCGACACCGCGCGAAGAGCCTTGCCGAACTTCGTCCGGGAGATGATCAGAAAGAGCGCCAGCGTGATCGCGATCGCCGACGCGATGATCTCGACATCGAGCGGCGTGAGGAGGAAAGGCCCGATCTGCTGAGGCGCGCCGGGATCGAGCGTGTAGGCGACGTTGGCCGCTCCAAAGAAGATGACGAGCACGTTCTGGATGACAAAGGACATCCCGAGCGTGGCGATGAATACGACCGTCGGGCTTGCTCCGAAGCGGATGAACGGCCCGATGACTGCAGAATGCATGGCGAGCGCGACCAATCCTCCTGCGAGAGCGGCGGCGACCGCGGCGGCAAGGGGACTGCCGGTCCTCTGGTGCACGAGGTAAGCCGCGTAGGCGCCGGCGGTCAGGATCTCGCCGTGCGAGACGTTGGCGACGTTCGTGACCGCGTACTCGAGGGTGAAGGCCACCGCGGACAGGGCCAGGATGGATGCCGTGACCAGCGCGAACCCAAGCGTCACCAGCACTTCGTGCACGCCCTAACTATCTCCTAGACGGCGCACATCGGCCGTCTCGACGAGACCCTTTCGACGAGATGGCTCTCCCGTTCGGCCTTACGGCGTGGCAGCAGCGAGGTCCGCCGCCGAGAGCACCTGGATCTGGTCCTGGTTGCCGGTGGCCGGGTTCTGCTGGAACGCGGCATACGGCCCGAAGACGTTGTGGTACTGGTTGTAGTCGAGCGGCCCACTGGCGCCCTCGTAGTTGATCTTGGTGCCGGCCTTGATCAGGTCCAGGCACGTCTTGTACGTGTAGCACTGCGTGCCGGGCGCGTTGCTCACGGTGGCCAATGCGGCGTTGATGTCAGGCCCCGCGATGCTGTTGGCCTTGTCGATCGCCAGCGCCTGGCTGATCACCGAGTCGTACGCGTAGTTGGCGTTGGCCAGCGGCTGCTGGTTCGCGCCGACGACGGCAGTGAACACCTTGTTGAACTCGTCGGCCGCCGCGCCGGTCACCGATGTGCCGTAGACGGAGATGAGGTGGTCGTGCGCGACCTGGTAGGTGATGGCCTTCAGGTAGTCGTCACCGCCGGTCACGTCGGTCCCGACGAACGGGATCGCCAGGTTGTCCAGCTCTTTGAAGTTGCGGAACAGCACCGCCGCCGTCGGGGCGTCGGTCTGCGTGAAGATCACGTCGGGATTCTTGGCGATGACCTGCTGAACCTCAGTGCGGTAGGACGTCTGAGCAGGGGCGATGGTGATGCTGGTGGCGATCTTTCCGCCGAGCTTCGTGAACGTGCTGGTAATTGGCGGGGGAAACGTCTGCGCGGCGATGTCCGAGTAGAAGATCAGAGCCGCGTTTCGGTATCCCTTCTTGTAGGCGTACAGCGCCATGGCAACACCGAGCTGCGAGTCGGAGGGGCTGTCTCTCCACAGCCACTGGTTCGTGTTCTTGTCGAACAGGGTGCTGCCACCCTGGAACTGTGTCGGGACCTTGGCCGACGTCACGATGGGGGCGACGGCGTTGATCTCCTGCGTCTCGGGACCGATGATGCCCACCACGTTGCTCGCCGCCAGCAGCTGGTGGACGGCCGGCACCGAGTCGGCCTCATCGCACTGCGTGTCAGCGTGGGTGATCGCCAGCTGCTGGCCGAGGATGCCGCCGGCGTCGTTGATCGCCTTCTGCGCCACCTGGGAGCCCTGGAGCATGGCTTGGCCGAGGCTCGCGAGGCTGCCGGTGAAGCAGGACAGCACGCCCATGGTCACGGGTCCGGTGGGGAGCTTGCCAGAGGTGGTCGTGGTGTTGTTGCCGCACGCCGCGAGCAGTAAGACGGCGCCGACTGAGCTTGCCACCATGCGCCAAGTACCTGCACGTCGATCAGAGCGTCCCAGGTTCATCAGCCGTCCCTCCAGGCAAAGCTCAGCCGGTTCGGGCCGAGATTAGTCCAGCCTTGTGGCGTTGTCAATGGTTGGACCACTGGACCTATGCGCCTGATAAACTCGGCCCCGATGGGGTCGCCATCGACGGCAGCGCTACGCCCGCTCGAACGCAGCCGCATCTACGAGGATGTGGGCGAGCGGCTGGCCGAGTTCGTCGGCGAGGCCCGCATGGCGCCTGGCGACCAGTTTCCAACCGAGCGCGAGCTTGCACATAAGCTGCATGTGAGCCGTACCTCGGTGCGCCAGTCATTTGTCGTGCTGCAGGCGCTGGGCTTTGTCGACGTCCGCCACGGCGAGGGCATGTTCCTTCGCCGGACGCGTGGCTTCGGCGAGTCCCTGACGAAGCTTCTCGAGAGGCGCCGCCGCCTGCCCGACGTGCTCGACGCTCGCGAGGCACTCGAGGTCAAGCTGGCGGAGCTTGCCGCAGGTCACCGCGGCGACGACGACATCAAATCCATGAAAGCCGCGCTTGCGCAGATGGAGGCGGAGATCAACGCCGGCGGGTTGGGCATCGAAGGCGATGCGGCATTTCATCACTCGATCGCGCTCGCCGGTCGCAACGAAATCCTCCTGCATCTGATCGATGCGATGGCTGAGGTCATTCAAGAGAGCCGCGTCGAATCGCTCAGCGAACCCGGGCGGCCGCCCCGCTCGCTCGAAGCTCATCGCCGCATCCTTGCCGCCATTGAGTCGGGAAGCACCCAGCTGGCAGCCGAGGAGATGCGACTACACCTGCGAGTCGTGGCGGACGTTTCGCTGCTCAGGTGGCAGCCGGAACCCTCCGACGATGTCGACACCCGCGCCTAGCGTTCCACCAACGCCGTCGGGGAACAAGGCGGACGTGTGCGCGAGATGCGCGGCGCCGCTGAACGCGCATCGCGTCTGCACCAAGTGCCGCTACCACGCACCGCTGACTTCGGCGCAGAGGATCGATCAGCTCACCGACCGCGGAACCTTCCAGGAACACGACCGGCACATGTGGTCCGGGAATCCGATTCACTTCTCCGCCGGCGCCGCGAGCTACGAGAAGCAGCTTGTCCGGGCGCAGGCGGAAACCGGACTTCTCGATGCGGTGGTCACCGGCCGGGCACAGGTCATGGGGATGAGCGTCGTGGTGGCGATTTTTGACTTCAGGTTTCTCGGCGGCAGCATGGGCGCCGTCGTCGGCGAAAAGATCGCGCGCGCACTCGATTCAGCACGGCGGGCGCGGATGCCGGTGATAGTCGTGTGCTCGTCAGGAGGGGCGCGTATCCAGGAAGGGATGGTGGCCCTGTTTCAGATGGCAAAGACCACGCTTTGCGCAGCGCGATTGCGCGAGCAAGGACTTCCACTGCTGACCGTGCTGACCGACCCGACAATGGGTGGGGTGCTCGCCTCCTTTGCCAGCATGGGCGACGTGATCCTGGCCGAGCCGCATGCGCGGATCTCGTTCGTCGGACCACGCGTCCACGAGAAAGCGATCGGCGATGCGGTTCCGCCGGGAACAGCGGAGTTCGCTCTCCAGCACGGCACGATCGATGCCATCGTCGAGCGCGAGAACCTGCGCCGAGTCATCGGCCACCTCGCGGCCCTTCTTCATTCGCCGGATGCGGGCCATAACAAACGAGTGGCGCTGCCTCGACTGTCACCTCTGAGCGGGTCTGGCAGACCCGTTTGGGAAACGGTGGAGCTGGCCAGGCATCCTGCGCGCCCGACCGGGCGCGACTTCGCTCAGCGGGTCTTCCATGATGCGTTTGAGCTGCACGGCGACCGGAGTGGGGAAGACGACGCTTCCATCATGGCTTGCCTTGGGACGCTTCACGGCCGCCCGGTCGTGGTGGTTGCGCAGGACCGTCACGCGGCAAATGGCGGTCGCGCGCGACCGAGCGGCTATCGCAAGGCCCAGCGCGCATTCACCCTGGCGGAACGCTTCTCCCTGCCGCTCATCACCCTGGTCGATACACCGGGTGCGGCCACCGATGCCGAGTCAGAAGCGGCCGGCATCACTGGTGCAGTCGCGGAGTCGCTGGCCCGGCTGAGCCGCCTGCGGACCGTGGTCATCAACGTTGTAGTCGGCGAAGGCGGCAGCGGCGGAGCGCTTGCCCTATCGGTCGGTGATCGCCTGCTCATGCTGGAGAACGCGATCTTTTCGGTCATCGGGCCCGAGGCCGCGTCGACGATTCTCTACCGCGATGCCGAGCACGCCCGGGAGCTTGCCGGCCAGCTCAAGCTGACGGCGCGCGATCTCTTTGGTCTGCGACTCGTCGATCGGGTTGTGGCCGAGCAACCGCCCGCGCATGAGGCGCCGGATATCGTTGCGACCATGCTGCGCCAGGCGTTGACCGAAGAGCTGGCGAGCCTGGACCAGGTGCCCATCAAGACGATCCTGTCGCGCCGGGAAGCCAAGTTCAGGCACGCGTCCGGACTGCGAGGCCGTCTCCGGCTGTTCATGCGGCCGTCAGCGGGCGTGGGCGAAGAGGACGCCCGACGGGCCTGAAGCGTGGCCGCCTCCGCTCCCCTGCCGCTGGCGGGCATCCGCGTCCTCGACTTCAGCCAGGCACTCGCCGGTCCCTACTGCACGATGCTCCTCGGCGACTTGGGCGCTGACATCGTCAAAGTCGAGCCTCCATCCGGAGACCATTCACGAGAGTGGGGACCGCCATTCATCAAAGGAGAGTCGTCCTACTTCCTGTCCGTGAACCGGAACAAGCGGAGCGTTGCCCTCGACCTGAAGAACCCGGCGGCCGTGGCCGTGGCGACGGAGCTGGCCATGGCGTCCGATGTGATCGTGGAGAACTTCAAGCCCGGCACGATGGCCCGACTCGGCTTGGACGCAGAGAAGCTCCAGGGCATGAAGGCCGCGCTGGTGTACGCGTCGATCAGCGGCTTCGGCCAGAACCAGCCGACGCTGGCGGGCTACGACCAGATTGCCCAGGGCACGTCGGGCATGATGAGCATGAACGCGACGCCCGAGGGCCCGCCGACCAAGGTTGGAGTTCCCATTGGCGACATCGCGGCCGGGATGTTTGCGTGCCACGCGATCCTGGCCGCGCTTGTCGAGCGCGCGAGCACGGGCACCGGCCGCAACATTGACGTCGCACTCAACGATTCGCTGCTCGCGCTCTTCACCTACCAGGCGGGACGGTTCTTCGCGACGGGCGAGGTCCCGAGCCAGGAGGGCAACCACCACCCCACCATCGCGCCCTACGGCACGTATCCGGTCAGAGACGGCTTCATCAATGTGGCCGTCGCGTCGGATCCCCAGTTCCTCCGGTTCTGCGAGGCGATCCACGCACCAGAGCTTGCCGGCGATCCGAGATTCGCATCCAACGCCGATCGGCAGGCGGGCCGCGCGGAGTTGAACCGAGCGATCGAAGCACACCTCCGGGACGAAACTCGTGAGCATTGGTTGAAACGCTTCGAGAAGTTTGGAATTCCGGCGGGGCCCATCCTCGACATCGAGGAGGCCTTTGCAAGTCCCCTCGCGACGTCGCGCCAGATGCGCGTGAGGATCGACCACCCAAAGTCCGGCCACATCAACCAGGTCGCCGCGCCGTGGAAGATCGATGGTGAATCCAGCGCGATCCGGATCCCGCCCCCGCTGCTCGGGCAGCACACTGTGGAGGTGATCCGCGACTGGCTTGGGCACGACGCGAAGGAGCTCGGTGAGCGCTAAGCCCGTTGACGGTTTGGCGCAGCGGGCGCAGCCTCCGCTGTCGGGCATCCGTGTGGTCGAAGTCGGCAACTACATGGCTGCCCCGTTCTGCGCCATGCAGCTCGCCGACCTGGGTGCAGAGGTGATCAAGGTGGAACACCCTGAGGGTGGCGACCAGGTGCGCCAATCGGCGCCGCTGATCGAGGGCGAGGGCTCGGCTTTCATGCGTCTCAACCGCAACAAGCGGTCGATTGCGCTGGACCTCAAAAGCGACGAGGGCAAGGAGATCTTCCGCAAGCTCGCGGGCACCGCCGACGTGGTCGTCGAGAACCTCCGCCCCGGGACCATGACCGACCTTGGGCTGAACTACGAAATTCTCCGCGCCATCAACCCAGGGCTTATCTACGTGGCAGCCTCAGGGTGGGGCCAGGACGGACCGCTGCGCGACCAGCCGGGCATGGACATCATGGCTCAGGCGCGCTCCGGCCTCATGAGCATCACGGGAACCCCCGGAGGCGACCCGGTCAAGGTCGGCGTGCCAGTCTGCGACCTCGTGTGCGCCCTTTATGGCGCTCTCGCCGCGGTGGCGGCGCTGTACGAGCGCCGCGAGAGCGGCGCGGGACAGTACATCGACGTGTCCCTACTCGAGGCGGGAGTTTCTTTCGCGATCTGGGAGGCGGGCAGCTTTTTCGCCACCGGCGAGATACCGAAGCCTTCGGGCTCCGCTCATCAGAGTGCGGCGCCCTACCAGGCCTTTCGAGCCGCAGACGGCTGGCTGACAATCGGCGCCACGACCAAACCGAACTGGACCGCGTTGTGCCGGACGCTTGGACTCGAGAACCTGCTGCAGGACAAACGCTATGCCGACTCGAGCCGGCGTCATCTCAATCGCGAGAGCCTCGCCTTGTCCATCGAGTCCGTGACCTTGACCAGGCCGACCACACACTGGCTGGAGGTCTTTGGGGAAGCCGGCGTACCGTGCGCTCCGATCCTGGACTTCGGCCAGGTCTTCACGGACCCGCACCTCATGGCCAGGAAGTACTTCTGGGATGCGCCGCATCGAAAAGCGGGAACGGTTCGGCAGCTTGGTTCGCCGATGCGATTCTCTCGGACCAGAGTCCGGCAAGACAGAGCGGCACCGCTGCTTGGCGAGGACTCTGCCGGTTTGCTCGCCGAGCTGGGCTATGAACCCTCTGAGGTAAGCCGCCTGGTTGAGTCGCGCGTGGTGAAGACCGCGGCCGAAGGGGTTTCTCAATGAGCGAAGCCGCGGGCGCTTCCGGACCGGCGGACGAGCTGATCGTCGAGCGGCGGGGCGCCACCGTCTGGATCACCTTCAACCGCCCGCAAGCGCGGAATGCGCTGACCTGGAACATGTACAACCGGCTCGAGGCCGCCTGTCGCGAGGTCAACGCTGATCGCACCGTTCGGGCCGTTGTGTTGACCGGCGCCGGTGGCCGTGCCTTTGTGGCGGGGACAGACATCGCGCAGTTTCGAGCCTTCAAAACCGAGCAGGACGCGCTCGACTACGAGGCGCGAGGGAACGCGGTCATGGGCACGCTCGAATCCGTGCGCGTGCCGACGATTGCCGCGATCGCGGGGCCGTGTACCGGTGCCGGGGCGGTGATCGCCGCATGCTGCGACCTCCGCATCGCCTCGCCCTCCGCGCGGTATGGGTTTCCGATCGCGCGGACGCTGGGCAACTGCCTGTCGATGGCCAACTACACCCGCCTCGCCGTCCTGATCGGATTTGCCCGGCTGAAGGACCTGATCATGCGCGCGCGGCTGATGGACGCCGGCGAGATGCTCGCGTGCGGGCTAATTTCCGAGGTCATGCCGGACGAGGAGTCGCTGGCTGCTCGCGCGCAGTCGCTCGCCGAGGAACTCGTATCGCTGGCCCCGCTCACGCTGTGGGCCACCAAAGAGGCGCTGCGGCGCGTGCGCGATGGGCTGATACCCGAGGGGGCCGACTCCGACCTGATCGTCGCCTGCTACATGTCCCGGGACTTCAAGGAAGGCGTCGAGGCTTTCCTGTCCAAGCGCAAGCCGCATTGGACCGGCGAATAGCCGCGTAAGGCTATTGACACGATGACGCATTGCGGCGTAGCGTCGTGGCCGGAAACCAGTACGTTCGAGTACTGAAACGTTGTCAACACAGGAGCACATGGCGGAAATGGTTTCGTTTGAGCTAAGCGACGAGCAGCGTGAGATCCGGGACTGGGTGCACAGCTTCGCGGAAAAAGAGATCCGCCCCGTGGCTCACCAGTACGACGAGGCAGAAGAGTTCCCGTGGCCGATCGTCAAGAAGGCGGCCGAGGTCGGCCTCTATGGAGTCGAGTTCCTCCAGCAGACCTACGGCGACAGCACCGGGATCATGCCCGCGCTGGTCGCGGAGGAGCTGACCTGGGGCTGCGCCGGCATCGCACTCGCCATCCAAGGCACCGGCCTGCCCATCGCCGCGATATTCTCCCAGGGGACTCCTGAGCAGATCGCAACCTGGATCCCGGCTTGCTTCGGCACCGTCGAGAAGCCGGCCCTCGGAGCTTTTGCTGTGACGGAGCCCGACGCCGGCTCGGACGTCTCCTCGATGAAGACGCGAGCCATTCGGAAGAACGGCGATTGGGTGATCAACGGCCAGAAGATCTTCATCACCAACGGAGGCATCGCCGACGTGCACGTCGTGGTGGCTGCGGTCGAGCCCGAGCTCGGCACGCGAGGCCAGGCGAGCTTTGTCGTCGGGCCCGGCACCAAGGGCCTGCGCATGGGGAAGAAGGAAAAGAAGATGGGCATCCGGGCCTCGCACACCGCCGAGGTGCTGCTCGAGGACTGCACGATCCCGGCCGAGAACGTGCTGGGTGGCGTGGAGAAGCTCGAGGCCAAGCTTGCCCGAGCTCGCGAGGGCACTCACTCCCGGTCGTCGGTCGCGCTCAAGACGTTCGAGCTTTCGCGCCCGATCGTCGGTGCACAGGCGCTGGGGATCGCCCGCGCGGCGTTCGAGTTCGCGCTCGCGTACGCGAAGGAGCGCAAGCAGTTCGGCCGGGCCCTGATCGAGAACGAGGCGATCGCATTCATGCTCGCGGACATGGCGACCGAGATCGAGGCGACCCGCGCCCTGATCTGGCGTGCGCTTTGGGAAGGCCGCAACGGTGGCGAGTTCAAGAAGGCAGAGGGCTCGATGGCCAAGCTCAAGGCCGGCGAGGTCGCGGTCAAGGTCACGGAGCAGGCGATCCAGATCTGCGGCGGCTACGGCTACATCCGCGACTTCCCGGTTGAGAAGTGGCACCGGGACGCCAAGATCTACACCCTGTTCGAGGGCACCAGCGAGATCCAGCGCATCGTCATCTCGCGGGCACTGGCCAAGAGCTAAAGAGCATGGCGACAGCGTCCGGCGCCCAGCTGCGGAAAGACGTAAGGCTGGAGAGGCGCCGGAGGCGGATCGCCAGCGCCGCCCTCGACCTGTTCGCCACGCTTGGCTACAACGCGACCTCGGTCGAAGAGGTCGTGGAGCGGGCCAAGGTGTCCAAGTCTGCGTTCTATGAGTTCTTCACGTCGAAGGAGGACTGCTTCCGCGAGCTGCTGTCGCATGAAGGTGGATCGCTGATCGATGACGTGCTCGCGGAAGCGGCGCTGGGTCGCAACCACCACGAGAGGCTTCGGCTGGGCATCACCACTTTCGTGCGGTCGTGCTTCGACCGGTCGTCGGTCGCGCGCCTGCTGATCGTGGAGTCGGTGGGCCTCAGCGCGGGCGTCGATAGAGTTCGACAGGAGCTGCAGAGCCAGTTCGCGGACGCGGTGGCCGAGGAGGTCCGCCATGCCACGGTTCACGATCCTTTTTATGCTGACAAGGATCCGCAGGTCTTCGGTCGCGCCGTCGTGGGGGCGGTCAGCGACGCCGTGGGCTACTACCTGACCCACCCGGGCGCCGATGCGGAGTCGCTGTCGGAAAGCCTCTGCCGGATCTTCGCCCCTTAGAGGTCAGGAGATCGTTGCGGTCGCGAGCAGGACTTCGCTGCTGTAATCGCCGATGAAGTGCTCGACGCGGTCGTCTTCGATGATGCCGAGGCTTCCAGGCGAGAGGGCGTCGGTTGGCACCACCATAAGGTCGAGAAATGACTGGGCGACGACACCAGGAAGCCTGAGAGGTGGGATCAAGGTTCCGGCCGAGTAGCAGTGGATGATCAAGGTTCGGTTGACGTCGATGTACTCGACGTTGAAGACCGAGCAGCGCCTCCACGCCAGGTAGAGAGTCTTCGGGCTCTGGGAAAACTGAGGCCAGTAGGCCAATTCGAGCGTCGCATCGTCAGGGCAAGGACCAGTTTTGGGCGCGAACTGCTGACCAGTCCAGTCTCCAGCGTGCCAGACCTCGCAGCGAACCTCAGCGAGTGATTCGCTCGCCGTTGTCGTCAGCGCGGGCGTTTGGGATGCAGCGGTCCGGACCTTGATCGGGATGGCGTTGGGCGAGTAGACGTCGTGTGCCTGCGGCACAACCCACAGCTCGGCCAAGACCAACAGCTGTGCCAGCTCGATGATCACAGCGACTGCGGCGCTGAGCACAACGACCCACGTGTGGGTACGAAGCTGCTGAACGTGGCGCGGCTGAGCGTCCATCAGGAATCAGAAATTGACTGGCTGGGCTGGACCAACATCGGGGGTAGGTGGACGTCGCTGTAGACCAGCGACAAATTCAACGCTGTTGCGCCGGAGGTATGCACCTCGCGTGCGGGCGGTGCCACGAAGGCGATCGCCCAGAGGAGAACAACCACAGCGACGACGCCGAGCAAAACGATCCGTTTGTGCGTCAACCAGTTCGGCATTCGATTCCTGGTTACCTAACGCAGCCGGCCAACGTAAGTATCAGCGGGCACTATCCTCCCGAAATGAGCCGCGCCAATCCCGTGTTGCTGATTTGCTTCGGCGGCGCCGCCGCGGCTCTCCTCGGCCTGGCCTGGGACATTTCGATACACAGCGCCAATCCGGCGCTCGCCGCGCACGAGTCTCCGCTGGACGTCCTGATCCCCGCCCACGACCTGATCGCGGCCGGGGTCCTGGTCGCTGCTTGCTCGGCGGCGTGGGTGATCGGGCGCAGCGTGAACAGGTGGCTGGGCCTGGCGGCGCTGCTGCCGATCCTGGCCTCGGTGGGCTGGATCGCGGACGCGATGCTGACAGTCCCACGGCTCCCAACCGGCACGCCGGAGCAGCGGGCGGCGGCCAACCAGCTGTGGCAGCAGACGGAATCGGCGACGGAGCGCTACAGGTCGCTCGCAGCTGCCAGGGCTGACGGCTACATCGCGTACAACCCGATCGGCCAGCTGCTCGTCCACTACGTCAAGCCGGCCTACATGCAGGACGGCCGGGTTCTGGACCCTCAACACGTCGAGTCGCTCGTGTATGAGAACACAGTGCACGGACCGGTGCTGGTGGCGGCGATGTACTCGCTGGAGGATCCGAACGCGGCGCCCCCCGATGTGGCCGGCGAGCTGATGCCGTGGCACCGTCACGACGACCTCTGCTTCACACCGGGAGGCGAGGTGGTTGGCGCGGCCCCAGGCTGCCCGGCCGGCTCCGCGACGTACTTCACGCCGTGGATGCTGCACGTATGGCTCGTGCCCAACCGATACGGGCGGTTTGCTTCTGACCTTGACCCCTGGAACGAGCTGTCGATCGAGCTGATCGGCTAAGACCGCCTAGTCACCGCCAAACAGGCGGCGAATCATGCCCATGAGCCCGCCAGACGTCGAGGCGCCTGCAGGGTTCTCCCAACCGAACGAATCAACTTTTGAGGCGGCGCTGGGTTGCGGCTTACTTGCGCCGCCATGCCCGCGCCCTCCGTAAAACCGTCGTGCCATCTGGTCGATGTCGCTTGGTATCCCTTCGTGGGCGAGAGCCTTCTTGAAGGCGGCACGCAACAGGTCGCCGTTGGGATCTCGTCCAAGCACTGGTGTCGCGGCAAGGCCCTGTGCGATCTGGGGCGCGTCTGGATCTCCGCGTTCGACCAACAGCTCGGCGGCCGGCCTCGCCATGTAGCGATCCTCCATCAGGTTCAGAGAGGACGCGAGGCTCTTCAGCTCGGCCATCGTTCCGCTGCTGCTGGCGAGCCCTTCATTGAGGAGGTCGGCCTTCTTCCGTCGCGGTTGCTGTGATGCCATGCTTGTGCTCCTGACCCGGATAATAATCCGCGAGCAAGGGAGATACCCCTTCGGGGGTGTCCTCGATGCGGACCAGCCGCGGGCCTTGACAACCTGTGAGGGCGGGCGCCCGATGTACGTTCGTGTAGACGGCTACACCGTCTTTCAAAAAGACCTCTCCCTTGCTCACTGAATCGCCGACCGTCGATCGGCTCAGCTCGGCGGAGTTTTGGGATGACCTGCTGGCTCAAAGCGACGGCTACGGTCGCTGGGGTCGCCGCAAGCTCGCTGCTTATCGCGAGCTCCTTGCCGGTGGCGAGGTGGGGAGGATGGTCGACGAATATGGGGCCGGCGTGCTTTCACTTGGGCCCCCCACCCGCCGGCTGCTGAACAAGTCGGACGGCCGCAAGAAGGTCGTCTTCACGTTCGCCCTGGCTGACGAGCTCCTGCTCAAAGGTCTCAACAGGGTCTTGCAATCCACCACCGCACGGGACCACTCGCGTGTCTGCCATTCGTTTCAGCCGGGCCGGGGACCGCGCACGGCGTACCGGGAAATTCGCGGGATTCGTGGACTGCAGAAGCTGCACTGCCTGCACCTCGATGTCCGCGACTACTTCAACAGCATTCCAGTGGAGCCGCTGCTCGCGTCACTCCCGCAGACGATCACTGACGATGAGCCGCTCCATCAACTGCTGGCAAAGACGCTGCGCGATCAACACGTCCTCAGCGGAGACGAACAGATCAGCGACTCTCATAAAGGTGTGATGGCCGGCACGCCGATCGCGCCGCTCCTTTCCAATCTTTACCTTCGCCCACTCGATGCAGCGTTCGAGGAGGCGCGGATTCCATTCGTGCGCTACGCGGACGACATGGTTGTTTTTGGGACCGAACAGGAGATCACGCGCTACGGCGCTGACATCGAGCGGCGCCTGGCGGATCTGGGCCTCGCCCTCAACGCGCGAAAGACCAGGCTCAGCCCTCCGGGCGTGCCGTGGGAGTTCCTCGGCTTGAGATACGAACGGGGAGCCCTCGACCTGGCCACCAACACGGTCGGCAAGCTGCGCCGCCGTGTTCGGCGCATCGCCAGGCGCGCGCGGCGTCGGCAGGATCCCGCGCTGCACGCCGTACGCAGGCTCAATCGGCGCCTCTTCGGCGTCGGCGGCCGGCCCTCCGATTTCACGTGGGCGAGCTGGTTCTTCCCGCTGCTCAGCAGTGACGCGACGCTGCGCCGGATGGATGGATTGATCCAGGAGCAGCTGCGTTTTGCCGTGGCGGGGGTCCACAGCCGGCGCAACTTCAAAGAGGTTTCGTACGACCGGCTTGTGAGCGTGGGTTATGTCCCGTTGGTCAGCGCGTACCACGCCTATCGCCGCGGTCCGGCCGATTACGAGGCCGTGCTCGAGAGGTGCAGCTCGTCAGAGCTTCGCGAGCCTGAGTGCCAGTAGAGCGACCGCGACAAAGATCAGGGCCACCCCAGCCACCCACTCCGCCCGCTCGCGAAACTCTTTGGCCACGCGGTTGCCCAGCCTGAGTCCGATCTGAGCCGCCACGAATGCCTGGACACCGATCCAGACCACCGTCAGCAGGATTGAAAGGCCGAGCAGCCCGGCGCTGAGTCCGATCGTCAGCTCGTCGACGCTGATGCTGAGCCCTAGGTCGAGGATGGCCAGGCCGCGGGCGTGCGCCAGCAGCTTCAGCCTCCGCGTCTCGTCCTTTTCGTCCTGGCCCGGTCGCAGGAGAAGCACGCCTGCCAGGAAAATGAATGCGATTCCGCCATATCCCGCCCAGACGCCCAGGAAGCTGCCGGCGGCGCGGCCGATCAGCAGCCCGACGATCGGCATGCCGGCTTCGAAGGCGGTGAAAACCAGCGTCACCCGAAGTCGATCGCGGGCTTCGAGGCCCGCCATTCCCAGCGCCGCCGCCAGCGCGAAGGTGTCCAGGGCGAGCGGCAGCAAGAGCCCGGCGGTGATGAGGAGCTGTCTCAATCCGGTGCGGATTGTTGCAACTCGAGGTGGGGAAGATCACCCGCGAGTGCTCAGGGGCCGTTTGGCGTTAACACGCCAAGGACGCCTGAACAGTTGCAATCCGAACACCTGTTCGCTATGCTGTGATTGCGAACATGCGTACTTTGAGCACCCAGGTCCGGCTTCGGCGGCTGATCCGCCTCTTCGACGAGGCGCTGAATCGCCTTGTGTCGGACCCTCAGGAGCGCCAGATGGCCGGGTCGACGGTTGCCAGGCTACTGGAGCTTGCCGCCCAGGTGCGCGAGGCCTGGAGGCGCGAAAACGCGTCCAGTCCGCTTCCCGGCTCGCTGGAGCGCTACGTGCGCGACGCTTTACGCACGATCGAGCTGGCGATCGCAGGCGTCCAGCAGGCAGGCGCCGACCTGGAGCTGCTGCGCCAGGACTTCGAGGGAGCGGCGCTGCCGCTGGAGATCTTCATGCGCGGCCTGGACAGCGAGCCGGCCCTGCAGCGCTCCGCCTAATCCGCTCTTTTAGCGCCAAACGAGCCGAATCGCACTCATGAATAGGCGCTTTTGGCGCCAAACGAGCGCGACGAGGGGCGCTTATGGACTGAATAAGGTCAATTATCGTCACCATTAAGTGAGGCTGGTACAACCTTAAGTAGCCCTTCCCCAACTAGGAGGGCTAGCTCAACTGACCCTGGGCCCCGGGGCAAAGAACCGGGAGTTCTTAGGGCGACAACGGTCCGGTCGGTACCTACGATCAGCTCAGATGCAGGGTGTGATTCTGGATGAGCTGCGGATGTACGTCGTCGACGCGTACGGTCAGCCGGCCTGGGTTCAGGTGCTGACAGGGTCGGGGCGGCCGGCGACCCACCAGTACGCCCTCGACCTAGCCTATCCGGACGCGGAGCTCGGGGTGCTCGCTCTGCGTGCCTCCGAGGTCACCGGCAAGCCGGTGGCCGACGTGCTCGAAGGTTTCGGCAAGGCGATGGTCCCGGACATGTTCAAGCTCTACAACATCCTCGTCAATCCGCGCTGGAGCTTTATCGACTTCCTGCTTGGAATGGAGCCGGTGCTGCACTCAGCCCTCCGCCTGCACGCGCCGGGCGCGCAGCCGACAAAGGTTCACGCGACGCGCGTCGGGCCGCAGACGGTCAGGATCGTGTACGAATCTCCACTCCGCGCATGCTCCGAGGTCCGCGGAGTCATCCTCGGTGCGGCCGAGCACTATGCCGTTGAGTTCACCATCACGGAGGAGGCGTGCGTGCTTCGAGGCGATCCTGCCTGCGTCCTCGTGGTCGAAGCCGGTCTCGACTAGCCGGAAGCGCACGATGCAAGGCGTCATCTTCGACGAGCTGGAAAAGTACATAGCAAAGGAGCTGGGCCCGACCGCCCTGACTCGCATTCGCAGCGTGACTGGGCGCGATGACCGCGGCTACGAGTTGGGCGCCACCTACCCGGACAACGAGCTCTCGACGATCGTGGGGGTCGTGGTCGCAGAAACCGGCCGCCAGCCACAGGTGATCGTCGAGGAATTTGGCGAAGCCCTCGTGCCGGGCTTGCTCGAGGTGTACGGGTTCCTGATCAACCCACGGTGGAGCTTCATGGATTTCCTACTCCATACAGAAGACGTCGTGCATCGCGGGGTCAGGCTCAACTCGCTGAATGCCCAGCCGCCTGCCCTGCAGGCCGAGCGGGCGGGCTCAGACTCAGTCGCGATCACGTACAGGTCCAAGCGTGCGATGTGCGCGCTCGCCAAGGGCATCATCAGGGGTGCCGCCACACACTACGGGGTCGGGGTCACGATCTCAGAGGAGCGCTGCATGCATCGGGGAGACCCTGAATGCGTGATCACCGTCTCAGAAGCCGAGGTCTAAGGCGCGTCGGAGCTCGTCACGGCCGACTCGGCCCTCCCCGACGATCCGCCCGTCCAGCAGCACCACCGGAACCCGGAAGTCGTACAGATCGTGCAGGCGATCGTCGGCGTCGACGTCCTGCAGCTCAGGCTCGACGCCAAGCGAGCGCAGCGCCGTCAGCGCCTCGTCGCATAGATGACAGCCCTGGCGGGTGATCAGGACCACGGCCACACTGCCGAGGCTACCCGGTCAAGACGGCAGGCGCAGAGTCTCCCCCGCCTCGATCATCGGGCTGCTCAGGCCGTTGGCCCGCTCGATGTCTTCAACTCGAGCCCGAGTGTCGTCCGACGGGTAGCGCTGTGCGGCAATCGACCAGATCGTGTCGCCTGGCTGAACCACGACGGTCGTCTCCACCGCCGCAGTGCCGCCATGCGCCACCACAGCCAGCCCAAGGCTGACGGAGAGCGCCAGCACCATCACAGCCACCAGGCGGCCCAGAGGCCGGATCTGGCGGGCGGAGCGGAGCGGGCGGATCCCGTAACCTGTGGCGTACATCTGTTCGCCGCTGACCATACCGAACGGGCGTTCGAATGTCAAACTTAACCGAACAAAGGTTTGCACTGAAAGAGCAAGTTTGCTAGCATGGCCGCGAAACGACCCCACCACGCGCTGGAGATGAATACGAATTGAACGAACAGCTGACTGAACGGCAGACCAAGATCCTCGACTACATCAGGTATGTAACCCGGGCCCGCAGCTATCCGCCGAGCGTGCGCGAAATCGGAGAAGCGGTCGGCCTGAGCTCGAGCTCAACCGTCCACAACCACCTCAACCAGCTGGAGCGGCGCGGCCTGATCAAGCGCGACCCCAGCAAGTCCCGCACCGTGCAGCTGGTCCAGGACGCAGGCGTCGACACGCAGAGGCGCAATGCCATCTCGGTCCCGATCGTCGGTAACGTCGCCGCCGGCGCCCCGATCCTGGCCGAGCAGAACATCGAGGACCACCTTTTGCTTTCGCCCGAGCTGGCGCAGGAAGGCTTTTTCCTGCTCCGCGTGCGTGGGGACAGCATGATCAACGCCTGCATCCTGGACGGCGACCTCGTCCTGGTGCGTCCTCAGCAGGAGGCCGCGAACGGCACGATCGTCGTCGCCCTGGTCGACGGAGACGCGACCGTCAAGCGGTTCGAGCGCGGCAACGGCCATGTCAAGTTGATTGCCGAGAACCCGGCCTACGAGCCGATCGTGACGACCAACGTGAGCCTGGTCGGCGTGGTCCGCGGCGTGATCAGGATGTTCCGCTAGCCGCAAAAGCCTCGAAGCGTCGCGCCTCGTGCCGGGGCACCCAGCCCCAGGCCCTGGTGCCGCCTTCCACATATTCGGTGCGTTCCACCCCACCGACCTTGCGCAAGGCGGCGAGCACCTTCTCGCTTCCGTACGGCACCAGGATCTCGAGGTCGACGATGTCGGCGCGGCTCGCCTGGTCCACGGCGCCCAGGAGGTCGATCAATCCGGTGCGATTAGTCGCGGAGATCGGAATCGCGCCTGGGTAAAGACTCGACAGAGCGCCGACGGCCCGGCGGCGGGACGCAGGCCCCAGGAGGTCCACCTTGTTGAGCGCAACCACGCGCGGCTTGTCGGCGGCACCGAGGTCGCCCAGGATCTTCTCCACCGTCGCTGCCTGCTCCTCAACGGCCGGCGAGCTGGCATCCAGCACCTGGACGATGAGGTCGGCCTCAGTCACCTCTTCCAGCGTTGCCCTGAAGGCTGCCACGAGGTCGGTGGGCAGCTTCTGGATAAAACCGACCGTGTCGGTGATGAGCAGCTCGCGACCGGCCGGCAGCTCGACCTTCCTCGTCGTCGGATCGAGCGTGGCGAAAAGCCGTTGCTCAGCGCGCACACCGGCCCCGGTCAGTGCGTTCAGCAGCGTCGACTTGCCGGCGTTGGTATAGCCGACGATCGCGGCGGTCTCCAGGGCAGCGCGACGCCGCCCAGTGCGCTGCTGGTGGCGCTGGGTTCGCACCTGCTCGATCTCGCGCTCGAGGTCACGCATCCGCCGGCGGATTCGCCGTCGCTCGACCTCGATCTGCTGCTCGCCGAAGCCACCGCGGGCTCCCACACCGCCGCGGCGCCCACCGACCTGGCGGTCATAGGCGTACGCGCCGATCAGGCGTGGCAGCAGGTGATGAAGCCGTGCCGACTCAACCTGCAGTCGCCCTTCGTGAGTGCGCGCGTGCTGGGCGAAGATCTCGAGGATCACCTCGGTGCGATCGAGCACCCTGGTTTTCAATTCGAGCTCGAGGTTTCTCTGCTGCCGAGGACTGAGGTCCTCGTTGCACATGATCACGTCGAAGGCGCCTTCGAGCTTCATCTCGCGCAGCTCCTCGACCTTGCCCATGCCGATGAAGTGCCTGGCATCCACCTGGCTGCGCCGCTGCACGTCCGAACCCACGACTTCCGCGCCTGCAGTGCGGGCCAGATCGGCCAGCTCGACCATCTGCTCGTGCACCAGGTCCTCGGTGGAGCCTGGAAGCAAAACGCCTACGAGATATACCCGCTCTCGCGGCGACCTGGTCGTGATCATTTGAAAGGGGCCCCCACGAAATCGCGGCGCAGCCTCGGATTTCGTGGGGATTTCAGAGCTTGAGCTTCCTCATCCGCGCCATCGCCTCTTCGAGGCGAGCGTCCGGGGCTGTGACGGAAAGCCTGAAGTAGCCCTCTCCGTGCGGGCCGAAACCAACACCCGGTGTGATGTTGACACCGACTGCATCGAGGACATGACTCGCAAACCCAATCGAGTCATACCCGGCGGGCACCGGCGCCCACACATAAAAGGTGGCGCGCGGAGGTTTGATGTTCCAGCCGAGGTCGTTGAGCGTGTCGGCGACGAGGCGGTGACGCCTCGCGTACACCTCACACGCCGCGCGAGTCTCGTGGTCTCCCCCATTCAGCGCTTCGATCGCGGCCCACTGGACGGCCTGGAAGATGCCCGAGTCGATGTTGGTTTTCAGCTGGCCGATCAGGCCGACCAGGTCCGCGCGGCCGCACACCCACCCGATCCGCCATCCGGTCATGTTGAAAGTCTTGGAGAGCGAGTGGAATTCGAGGCCGATCTCTTTCGCGCCCGGGATCTCGAACAGGGTGAGCGGGCGGTAGCCGTCGAAGGCAATCTCCGAGTAAGGCGCGTCGTGGCAGAGGATGATCTCGTGGCGCCGGCAGAACGCAACCGCGCGTTCGAGGAACTCGCGGTCGGCGACCGCTGCCGTCGGGTTGTTGGGGTAGTTCAGCCACATGAGCGTGGAGCGCTGCGCGATGTCTTGCGGGATTGCATCGAGGTCGGGCAGCCAGTGATTCGCCGCCGTGAGTGGCATGACGTAAGGTTCGGCGCCGGCCATCAACGCTCCGGTCGCGTAAACGGTGTAGCCGGGGTCCGGCGCCAGCACGATGTCGCCCGGATCGACCAGGGCGAGAGGCACGTGCGCGATTCCGTCCTTGGATCCAAGCGTGGGAAGAATCTCGGTGCTCGGGTCGAGCGTCACGCCAGAGCGCTGGCCGTACCAGCCCGCGATGGCCTCACGCAGCTCGGCCAGGCCGAAATAAGACGGATAGCGATGGTTGGCGGGGTCGGCGGCGGCCTCTTGCAGGACGTTGACTATCCGCCGCGGCGTCGGCAGGTCAGGGTCGCCGATGCCGAGCGAGATCACGTCGACGCCTGCCCTCTTCTTCTCCTGGACCTTGCGATCGATCTCGGCGAAGAGGTAAGGCGGAATCCTTCCGAGGCGGCTCGCGCCTGGGTGTACCGCCTTGCTCATGCTGCAGCCCTCACGTAATTGAGGATAGCGGGCAAGGGATCGGGCTCGATCTCGAACCACTTGACCCGTGAGTCCCGGCGCCACCAGCGCAGCTGGCGACGCGCGTAGCGGCGGTTGGACCGGGCCATCGTCTGAGGCAGATTCTCGAGCGTCAGGTCACCTCTTATATGCGCCAGGGCTTCGGCATATCCAATGCCCGTCAACACAGCTGCGCTTTCGGGAACGCCGGCGTCGAGGGCAGCTTGCGTTTCGGCGACCAGCCCGCGCCCGACCTGCTGCCGGCTGCGCTCATCGAGCCTGCGATCGATCACATCCAGGGGTGCGGTCAGCCCCATGCGCACAGCTTCCCAGGGCGGCGGCGTGCGCGTGCGAAGTCGACGCAGCGGAGGGCCCGCGGCCTGTAGCACCTCGATGGCGCGGATCATGCGAACCGGGTTCTGCAGGTCGACGCCTGGATCGGCATCAAGCGCCAGCAGCCGCTCCTGCAACGCAGTTGCGTCGAGAGCCTCGAGCTCGGCTCGCAGCTCTGCATCGGGCGGCACGCCGGTGAGGCTGAATCCATCGCAAAGCGCATCCACGTAGAGCATCGTGCCGCCTTCGATGACTGGTACGCGTCCGCGACCTGCGATGTCTGCGATGGCTTCACGCGCACCGTGCACGTACTGTGCCGCGTTGAAGTTCGCCGCGGGATCGACGAAGTCGATCATGTGATACGGCACTCGGTTTAGGTGTTCCGGACTTGGCTTGTTAGTGGCGATGTCCAATCGCCGGTACACCTGTTTCGAGTCCGCGACGACGATCTCGGCGCCGAGCTCGAGAGCAAGCTCAAAGGCCAGCTGAGACTTGCCGATGCCGGTCGGGCCGACGACGACGGGAACCCGCAATCAGTAGTTGCGGCGAAAGTGCCGGGTCAGCTCCTGCCACTCGACCAGCAGCCGGGTCGGCCGTCCGTGAGGACACGTGACGGATTCCTCCGTTGACTCGAGGTCGGCGAGCAGCTGTCGCTGCTCTGCCACGTCCAGGACGTCACCGAAGCGAACCGCCGAATGGCAGGCCAGGGCGGCGGCCGCCTTCTCCAGGGCGCCATCCCCGCGGTTCTCGGCGAGGGCTGCCAGCGTCTCCTGCACCGCGGCGGTCGCGCGACCGGCCGGCATCTCGACTGGTACCGCGGTGATGCGCAAGCTCCGCGGTCCGAACTCCTCGTATTCGAGACCGAGGTTGGCGAGGTCGGCTCGATGGTCTGCAGCCGCGGCGATCAATGCCGGCTCGACGTCGACCGCCTGCGGGATGAGGAGCGGCTGACTCATGCCGCGGCCCGAGCGCACGCGCTCCAGCAGCCGGTTGTAGAGCACACGCTCGTGCGCTGCGTGCTGGTCCACCAGTACGAGTCCGTGCGGGCCTTCGGCTATCAGGTATCCGGGGCCGGCCTGTCCGATCGGGCGAAGCACTGCTGACTCCGCCGAAGGGGCCACAGCCGGTTCGGCCGTGGCGAGAGCACTCGCCGCCTCGTGGATCGTCATTTGAGGTGTGACCCGCGTGGTGGCGACCTGCGACATCGACTCCAGCGGCCGGTAGCGAAACGGCTCGCTGCCGTCGAGAGCGGCGCGCACCGCTCGCTGCAGTGCCGCGAACACGGTGCCCTCGTCGCGAAACCGAACTTCCTTCTTCGCCGGATGGACGTTGACGTCGACCAGCTCAGGGTCGATGTCGATGTCGATGACGGCGACCGGATGGCGTCCCCGCTCGAGCCGGCCCTGGTAGCACTCCTCCAGCGCGTAGACAAGTGCCCGCGAGCTGATTGGCCGGCCGTTCACCGCCAGCACGATGCCGTCGCGGCTGCCACGGCTGAGGCGCGGCTGGCTGACCATCCCCGTGGCGAGAGGCATGCCGACGACCTCGAGGACCTCCGCCGCGACCGGCGCGCCGAACACAGCCGAGATCGCGCGTCGCCGGTCGCCATCCCCAGTCGTGCTGACAGCGGCGCGCGCATCGATCGTGAGGTGGAATCGCACGTGCGGATGAAGCAGCGCGAATGCACTGACCACATCCTTCATCGCCGCGACCTCGGTGGCATCGCTCTTCAGGAACTTCAATCGCGCCGGCACGTTGGCGAAGAGGTCTCGTACCTCGAGCATCACGCCTGGCAGCAATGGACCTGATCCTTGTTCGACCAGTTCGCCGGCATGCACTCGAATCGTCGCTCCGCCGCTGTTGCACTCGACATCGGCCACCGCCGCGATGCTGGCCAGCGCTTCGCCTCGGAAGCCGAAGCTTTCGATCGCGTCGAGATCTGAGAGCTTGGCCACCTTGCTCGTGGCATGGCGAACGAAGGCGAGCGCGAGCTCGTCCGCCGCGATGCCGGAGCCATCGTCACTGACGCGGATCGATGTCCTGCCGGCGCCGCGCACGTCGATGTTGACCCGGTGCGCATCCGCATCAAGAGCGTTCTCGACCAGCTCCTTGACCACCGAGGCTGGGCGCTCGATCACCTCGCCGGCCGCGATCGCGTCCGCGATCTCCGGAGCGAGAAGGTGGATCGACTGGCTCACTCGGCAAGCCTCGCGCGGAGCTCGTAGAGCTTCTGCAGCGCTTCGAGTGGGCTCAGCGAGTCAGGCCGCAGCTCCTCGAGCTCCTTGCGCAGCGGGTCGGGAGCAAGCTCGATCGGCAGGCCGAGCTGCAGCTCCGGCGGTTCGAGCGGTCGCTGGCGCTCCAGCTCCGCGAGTACCTGGCGCGCCCGCGCGATGACGCTTGACGGAAGGCCGGCAAGCGCCGCGACATGTATTCCATAGGAGCGGTCGGCACCGCCTGGAACCACGCGGTGAAGGAAGCGGACAGTCTCGCCGTCTTCGAGCACCTCGACTCGTTGGTTGCTCACGCGTTCGAGTCTTTCCGCGAGCGCAGTCAGCTCGTGGTAGTGAGTGGCGAACAATGTGCGGCACCCGAGCTTCGGTGAGTCGTGCAGATGCTCGACCACCGCTTGAGCAATCGACACGCCGTCGTAGGTCGAGGTCCCCCTCCCCACCTCGTCGAGGATGACGAGCGAGGATCGCGTCGCGTGGTTGAGGATGTTCGCGGTTTCGGTCATCTCCACCATGAAGGTCGACATGCCCGCTGTGATGTCGTCGTGCGCGCCGACCCTTGTGAAGATGCGGTCGGCGAGCCCCACAACTGCACTCTCCGCGGGAACAAAGCTTCCACACTGCGCGAGAAGAACGATCACCGCTGCCTGCCGAAGGTAGGTCGACTTGCCCGCCATGTTGGGACCGGTGAGGATGATGACCTGGTCCTGCTCCGGATCCAGGTCCAGGTCGTTGGGAACGAAGACCCCCGCAGGCAAGCCGCGTTCGACCAGCGGATGCCGGCCGCCCTTGATGCTCAGCCTCAGACCTGCGTTGACCTCCGGCCTTCGCCAACCATGCGCTGACGCGGTCATGGCAAGGCTGAGGATGGCGTCGATCATTCCGATCGCGTGTGCGCTCGACCGCAGGATCGAAGCGGACTCCGCCACGGCAGCGCCGAGCTCGTGCAGGATCTCGAGCTCTCGCTGTGCGATGCGCTCTTGCGCCGTAAGCACGATTGCTTCCTTTTCCTTCAGCTCGGGAGTGAGGTAGCGCTCCGCACCCGTCAGCGTTTGCTTGCGCACGTAGTCGTCCGGCAGCGGGACCGCGTTGGCGTTGCTGACCTCGATGTAGTAACCGAAGACTTTGTTGAACCCCACCTTCAGGGAGCGGATCCCGGTCCGGCGCCGCTCAGCGGCCTCGAGCCCTCCGATCCACTCGCGTGCGCTGCGCGAAGCCTCTGATATGCCGTCGAGCTCGGTGTCGAAGCCCGCCCGGATCGCGCCTCCCTCGCGCGTGAGTGCAGGTGGGTCCTCGACCAGGGCGAGCGAGAGCTTCACAGCCAGCTCCGGCGCCTCGCTGATCTGTCCCGCCAGCTCCCGGATGACCAGCGCCTCGCATGCTGCCAGCGTGGCTTGGAGCAGCGGGATGGCCTCAAGCGAGCGGCGAAGCGCTACCAGCTCGCGCGCGCTCGCGTGACCCTGGGCTGCCCTCGATGCGAGGCGCTCGAGGTCGCCAACCGGTTTCAGCGCGGTCGCAAGCGCCTCGCGCGAATCAGCAGAGGAGAGGAGCTCGGCGACTCCGGCGAGGCGCAGCTCGATCGACTCCGCGTCCCGCATCGGCGTCCCCAGCCATGCGCGCAGCCGCCTCGCTCCAATCGGTGTTCGCGTCCGGTCGACCAGCTCGACGAGCGCGGGGAGCTCAAGGTTTCGCACCGTCGCCGCATCCAGGGCCATGGTCGAGTCTGGAGAGTAGGTGCGAACACTAAAGGAGCCTGGGGCGATGTGGGCCTGGTTCTGCTTCAGGTAGTCGAGCACCACGCCGGCGGCGCCGACGGCGAGCGGAGCGTCGGCCGCACCGACCGAGGCTGCGAACGATATGCCGAGCAGGTCGCGAAGACGCTGCTGCCCGCGTACGGGGTCGAAGCGGTACTCCTCGACCTCCGGAGGTGTGAGCAGCTCCGCGGGCGCAAGCCGCTGCAGCTCGGCGCTCAAGCGCTCACGAGGCAGCTGGCACAGAAGCAGCTCACCGGTCGACACCTCGCAGGCGGCCAGGCCGGCCTCCTCCCCACGCGTCCACGCCGCCACGAGGTAGTTGGCGCGCGACGGGTCGAGGTAGGCATCTTCGACCACAGTCCCGGGCGTCAGCACGCGCGTGACATCGCGACGCACCACTTTGTGCTTGCCGGCGGCTTCCGTCTGGTCGCAGATCACGACCTTGTGGCCCGCGCGCAGCAGCTTGCCCACGTATGCCTGCCAGGCGTGGTGCGGCACGCCGCACATCGGCGCGCGTCCGCTCTTGCCGAGAGGCCGCGAGGTGAGCGTCACCCCCATCACCGGAGCCGCGACCTCGGCGTCCTCGAAAAAGATCTCGTAGAAGTCGCCGAGCCTGAAGAGGAGGATTCCCTCGGGATGCTGCTCCTTCGCCTCCCGGTACTGACGCATGACCGGGGTCAGAGGAGAGTCAGTCAAGCCGCCCTTAGGGGTCCCCGCGAAATCACGGCGCAGCCTCTGATTTCGTGGGGTTAAGGAGTCCTAACAACTGGCCGGCGGTGGCCTGCATGACGCGGAGGGTGACCAGCCGACCCGGCGCGATGTCGCCGGCGCGCAGGACGATGGCCCGCTTGCCCTGCCGGATCCGTCCGTACGGCCGGTTGAGCTCATCTCTCCCTTCGATCAAGACCTCCACGTCGCGGCCGATCCAGCGGGCGGTCTTTCGCGCCGCGATGCTTCGCTGCAGCGCCAGCAGGTCGTTGAGGCGCCGCAGCTTCTCATCCTGGGGGACGTCATCCTCCATGCGGCTCGCGGCAAACGTGCCGGGGCGCGGCGAGTACATCGCCAGGTGAACGACGTCGAACTCGATCTCTTCGAGCAGGGCCCGTGTGTTCAAAAACGCAGCCTCCGACTCGCCCGGAAATCCGACGATCACATCGGTCGCCAGCCCAATATCCGGCATGAGGGCTCGAGCCCGCTTGACGATCGCGCGGTAGTGCCGCATCTGGTATCCGCGCGCCATGCGCTTGAGGACTGTGTCGTCACCCGACTGCACCGGCAGCTGAAGCTCGCGGCACACAACACTGCTCGCCGCCATCACCTCGAGCAGCTCTGGCTCCAGGTCTTGAGGGTGCGAGGTGAGGAATCGAAGCCGCCTCAGACCCGGAATCTTCTCGACTTCACGCACCAGCCGGGCGAGGCCGCCTCGCCCGCTGGGATCGCTGTAGTCGTCCACATTCTGACCCAGCAGCACAACTTCGCTGGCGCCTTCGCGTACCGCTCGCCGGCACTCCCGCACCACATCGTCCATCGGCACATGGCGCTCGCGGCCGCGCACCTTCGGGACGATGCAGAACGTGCAGTTGTGATCGCAGCCCTGGATAACGCGAACGAAGTGGCTGATCCCGGTGCGCCCTGCCTGCGGCAGCGCTTCGCCCTGCGAGTAGTCGTAGCGCGCCTCCAGACCGGCGAGGAAATCCTCGTACTCTCCGATAGGGACCACCGCGTCAAGCTGCGGGAATCTCCGCCGGAGCTCATCGCCTTCCTTGGCGACGATGCAGCCGGTGACCGCGATCGTTCGCTCAGGCGTCTTCCAGGCCTTGAGCTCGTGCAGCCTGGAATACACGCGGTCCTCTGAAGCCTGGCGCACGACGCATGTGTTGAGGATGGCGACGTCAGCCCTTTCGAGCGAGTCCTCGACGTAGCCGGCGGCAAGGAGTCTTCGCGCCAGGCTCTCCGAGTCTGCTGCGTTCATCTGGCAGCCGATCGTCCAGATGTTGAATGAGCGCGATCGCCCTTGCGTTATCTGCTCTCCACCAGCAAGCGGATTCCGGTGCGCTCCTCGCCGTCGATCGAGATGTCGATGAATGCCGGGATGCAGACCAGGTCGAGACCGCCCGGTGCGACGTATCCACGCGAGATGGCGATCGCCTTGACCGCCTGGTTGATGGCGCCTGCGCCGATCGCCTGGACTTCCACCCGACCTTTGCTGCGGATCACGCCGGCGATGGCTCCAGCGACCGCCACCGGCTTGGAGGTAGCCGAAACTTTCAGCACCTCTACTGGAGCGCGCTCCGTGGTCATTGTTGCTGGAACCCCTTCAAACATGTTCACGATCGACTCGCTGGATAGACGTTGCCCGTCCGGTGGAACCACTAATGGTAACCAGTACTGAATTGAATGTCACGGGTCCTGACGCCACGACGAACCGGTTGGGCACGGCCGTCAGGAAGCGCTGGAGAACGATGTCCTTGTCCATCCCGATGCACCCGTCCCGGGGGCCCACCATGCCGACGTCCGTCACGTAGGCCGTGCCTTTTGGGAGCACCCGGGCGTCCGCTGTCGGGATGTGGGTGTGCGTGCCCACCACCGCGCTGGCCCGCCCGTCGAGGTACCAGCCCATGGCCGTCTTCTCCGAGGTGGCCTCCGCGTGCATGTCGCAAAACACAATCCCGGCGTCTGGGTGGGCGGCCAGGATGGCGTCCGCGGCACGAAATGGGTCATCCAGGTTGTCGGCCGTGAAGATCCGGCCCATCAGGTTCATGACCAGCACCTGCCGGCCGGCAGCCTCGACGAGGCATGAGCCCTGGCCGGGCGCCGCCGGTGGGTAGTTGGCCGGCCGCAGCACATTCTGGAGGCCCGGCAGCTCGGGCACGAATTCCTTCTGTGCGAAGACGTGGTTGCCGGTCGTGATCACGTCGGCGCCGGCTGCCTTGAGCTCCGCGGCAATCTTTGCGGTCAGGCCGAAACCGCCCGCAGCGTTCTCGCCGTTGACGATCGTGAGGTCGGCTCGGACCTCATTTTTGAGTCCAGGCAGGAGCGCCTTGACCGTATCCCGACCCGGGTGGCCGACAACGTCGGCGACGAACAGGATGCGAAAGTCGTCCGACATCAGGTTCTCCTGCCGGGACGGTACTCCGGGGTCCCCGCGAAATCGAAGATTTCGTGGTGTGGAAATAGGATTCGGAACTCGTCAGCCACGCTGGCATCAAGGCTAGCGGGAAACAGAAAAGGGAGTCCCGAGTCGGGACTCCCTTTGAAGGCTATTTCGCGTATTCGATGGCCCTCGTCTCGCGCACCACGGTGACGCGGATCTGGCCTGGGAAACTGAGCTCGCTTTCAATGCGCTTTGCGATGTCCCGAGCCATGAGCTGAGCGGCGGTGTCGTCGATCTGCTCCGGTTTGACCAGGATCCGGACCTCGCGGCCGGCCTGGATGGCGTAGGACTGCTGGACGCCCTGGAAGGAATTCGCGATCTCCTCCAGCTTTTCCAACCGCTTGACGTAGGCCTCCAGCGACTCCCTGCGCGCCCCCGGGCGGGCAGCGGAGATGGCGTCGGCCGCGATCAGCAAGAGCGCCTCAATGCTGTGCGGCTCCTCGTCGTAGTGATGAGCCCGCACCGCGTGCACGACCGGGGCGGGTACCCCATGTCGCTGCAGCAGGTCCGCACCGATCACGGCGTGCGAGCCCTCAACCTCGTGGTCGATGGCCTTGCCGATGTCGTGCAGAAGACCCGACAGCTTGGCGATGCGGACGTCGGCGCCGATCTCCGACGCCATCATGGCGGCGAGATAAGCGACCTCTTTCGAGTGATTCAGCACCTGCTGCCCGTAGCTGGTACGGAAACGCAGGATGCCCAGATGGCGGACGACCTCGGGATGGAGTCCCTGCAGGCCGACCTCCAGGACCGCCGCCTCTCCCTCTTCCTTAACCCGTTGGAGGACTTCCGTCCGGGACTTGGCGACGATCTCTTCGATGCGGGCCGGATGGATCCGGCCGTCCACGATGAGCTTGTTCAGCGCGACCCGCGCCACCTCCCGGCGGACGGGGTCGAAGCCGCTGATGATGACGGCTTCCGGGGTGTCGTCAACGATGAGGTCGATCCCGGTCGCCTGCTGGAGGGCACGGATGTTGCGCCCTTCCTTGCCGATGATGCGGCCCTTGAGCTCGTCCGTCGGCAGCGGCAGCACCGAAACCGAGACCTCGGCGGTCTGGTCGGCGGCGATGCGCTGGATCGACTCCGTGACGATCTCCCTGGCGCGGCGCTCGCTTTCGTCGCGAGCTGCTAGCTCCGCTTCGCGTACCTTGCGGGCCACTTCGTTGCGCAGGTCCTGTTCCACCTGTCCCATCAGGATCCCCTGAGCTTCCTGACGGGTCATGTTGGCGACCCGCTGCAGCTCCTTTTCCTGCTGGCGGTAGGTGTCCTCCAGCTGCGCTCGGACTTCGTCCAGCGACTTCTCCTTGCCGCCGAGCTCGCGCTCGCGCCGGTTGAGATCCTCGCCCTTGCGGTCGAGGTTCTCCTCCTTTTGAAGAAGGCGCTTTTCGATCTGCTGAGACTGTGCCCGATACTCGCGGGCTTCCTGTTCGGCGGTGGTGCGGATCTTGACCGCTTCCTCTTTGGCTTCGAGCAGCTTCTCCTTGGCCTGGGTTTCGGCCTCGGAAACCGTCTGCTGGGCTTTGAGCTCCAGAGCGCTGGTCCCTTCGCCCTGCCGGCTCCGGAGCAGCAGGTAAGCCACTCCAAAACCGATGAGGAGTGCCACCACCACGAATACTGCTAACAAGACATAGACGTACGTAGGCATGACATGCACCTCGTTATTCGATTGTCAAAGTGCGGATCCAATGCAGGGCGTTCGAGGCCCCGCGTCGGGTTTGCTCAATGACTTACGGGCGCGAAATTCGCAGGCCCGTGTGATGTCAAATTCTAGGCTTCGGTGTGCTCCTGCGTTCCGGTTAGCACCGACCAGCACGCTGCGCGAACGATCGTGCTTGAGAAACCGCGGCGCATCAGCTTGGAGCCGATCCCGTTAAGCATCTCCCGATAGGCCAGGCCTGGCTGCCTCGCGTACAGGCGTTCGGCCAGCCGGGTGGCGGACGCGAGCTGGGCGTCGTGGTCGAAGCCGGCGAGCGCGGCGTCCGCCTGCGCCCGGCCGACGCCGCGTGCGGCGAGCTCCGCGGAGAGCGCCATTGGCCCGCGTAGTGCGGCGCGGCGCCTGACCAGGCCTTCCGCAAACGACCTGTCATCCAGGTAGCCGAGCTCATCAAGCCGGGCCATCGCCGCCTCGGTTTCGCCGGAGGAGTAACCCCGCCGGCCAAGCTTGCGGCGCAGCTCGGTCCGAGAGTGCGCTCTCCTAGCGAGAAGGCGCAATCCGGCGTCGAGGGCGCCGACGGTGGGCTTGGTCGGGCCTGAGCCTCTAGAACTCCTCCGCGGCACCCGTGGGAGCCCTCATGACACCGGCCGCCTTCATCACCGCAGACGCCGTCCCGCCGGCAGCCTTCTCCCTGACCTTGGCCTCGATCTCCCCGGCAAGAGTGGGGTTCTCGCGCAGGTAGTTGCGCACGTTTTCACGACCCTGGCCGAGGCGCTGGTCTCCATAGGACATCCAGGTGCCGCTCTTCTCGAAGATCCCGTACTCGATCGCGGCGTCGATCAGCGACCCCTCACGCGAGATGCCTTCGTTGAAGAGAATGTCGAACTCGGCCGATCGGAACGGTGGCGCGACCTTGTTCTTCACGACCTTGACCTTGACACGAGCTCCGACCGAGTCGAGACCCGCTTTGATGACCTCGACCTTGCGGATGTCGAGCCGCACCGACGAGTAGAACTTGAGAGCACGGCCTCCGGGCTGCGTCTCGGGGTTGCCGAACATGATCCCAACCTTCTCCCGCAGCTGGTTGAGGAAGATGACCGAGCAGTTCGACTTCGAGATCGCGGCGGTCAGCTTGCGCAGCGCCTGCGACATCAGTCGGGCCTGCAGCCCCACGTGTGCGTCCCCCATCTCGCCTTCGATCTCCGCTTTCGGCACCAGCGCGGCGACCGAGTCGATGACGATGACGTCGACCGCCCCTGAGCGAACCAGGACCTCGACGATCTCGAGCGCCTGCTCGCCGGTGTCAGGCTGGCTGATCAGCAGGTCGTCGATCTTCACACCGATGCGCGAGGCGTAAAGGGGATCCAGGGCGTGCTCCGCGTCCACAAACGCGGCCACCCCACCCTGCTTTTGCGCTTCGGCGATCACATGAAGGGCGAGCGTGGTCTTGCCCGCCGACTCAGGGCCATAGAGCTCGGTCACGCGGCCGCGCGGGATCCCCCCTACGCCGAGCGCGAGGTCGAGCAGCAGGGCGCCGGTCGGGATGACCGTGATCTCGCCGCGAAGGGCGGCCTGCTCACCCAACTTCATGATCGAACCCTTGCCGTAGCTCTTCACGATCTGGGCCATCGCTGAGTCGAGGGACTTCTCTTTTTCCTTTTCCAATGTGGTGCATGCCTCCTAGGTGGTTGCGGCGAGTGTTCTACGTCGTGGAGCTGAAATCAACGTCGTTAACAGGCCGTGGCTGGTGAGTGTAGCGAACAAGTGTTCGTCGGTCAAGCGGTCTCCGCGTCTTTTGCGTAAGGGGGTCCCCCCACCCGGCGCTTCGCGCCGACCTCCCCGGCGAGCGGGGAGGTAATTGCTCCCAGTAAGCGCGCTTCTTCCGCGAGCAGTCGGAGCGTCTCCTCCGCCGCCTGCCGGCGGTTGGACGAGCGATCGCCTCTGAACCGGAATTCGTGAGACGCGGTGCCGCGGGCCGAGGCGACAGCGACGTAGGTGAGGCCCACCGGCTTGCCGGACCCATCGGAGTCGGGCCCGGCGATCCCCGTCACTCCTGCCGCCAGGTCGGTCGCAAAGCGCGAGCGGGCGCCGTCCGCCATCGCCTGGGCAACCTCACTGCTGACGGCGCCCGCTCTTTTGAGCACTGCGGCCGCGACGCCCAGCAGCTCGCGCTTCACCTCGTCCGAGTAGGCGATCACGCCACCCAGAAAATAGGCGGAGCTTCCGGGCTGGTCGGTGATCAGCTTCCCGACCAAGCCACCTGTGCACGACTCCGCGACCGAGACCGTCAGCCCACCTTTTCGCAACAAGTCGCCCAGCTCTCGTGATAGCCCATAACCGGCCTCGTCTGTCGCCGGCGCTCCCCCACTCGGCGCGACACGACTGGGAGAGCGTGAGCTGATCAGGTAGCGGAAGCGCCAGAGATAGTCGAAGCCGCTCCAGATCGTGAAGACGATCGCCAAGCCGACGACGAGATCGGCAAACGGAACCGCGATCGGATATGGGCGCTGCAGGATGAGAAGCGTGACGGCGCTCATCTGCATGACGGTCTTGGTCTTGCCCAGCGGAGCGGCCGGGATCACCCGACCTTGTGCCGCGGCCACCGAACGCAGGATCGTGATGATGAGCTCGCGCGAGAAGATGACGACCACGACCCAGGCCGCAACAAGGCCTTCTTGAACCAACACGATCAGCACCGACAGCACGAATAGCTTGTCCGCCAGCGGGTCCAGGAACTTTCCGAAGTCGCTCACCGTGCCGCGCCGGCGCGCGATCTCCCCGTCGAGGCTGTCGGAGAGCGAGAAAACGATGAAGATTGCCGCGGCCAGCTGGTCGTGACCCGGGAACCGCACCATTAGAAGCACCATCAGCGGCGGGATCGCCACGAGCCGGCTCAGCGTCAGGGCGTTGGGGATGTTCATCGCCTACCTACCGTCAAGTTTGCGACGAGAAGTCCCGCGTTGCCACTCCGATGCCCAGGGCTCCGACCGCACGCCCGTCGACGGTGATGAACGTCGACGACGCTTTGCCGCTGGTGATCTTGATGTCGACTCCACTGAAGTACACGACCGAGCCGGCGGGGAGTGTCTTCCCGGCGTCGGCGTACGCCGGCCTGCCGTCGACGAATGCATTGATCCAAACCTCTTCGGTCACCCTGACGCCGACGACAATAGGGCGCAGCTGGGGTGTCGGCGACGGTAGCGGCGTCCCGCGTGGTGTGATCGCGGCCAGCTGCGCTGAAGGCGTGGTGGCAGGCGACCTTTGGTCTGACTGGATCTGCCGCCATGCATAACCTGTGAAAGCTCCAGCGAGCATCACCAGTCCCGCGGCGGCGATCGCGGGTGCGGTGATGACCATGCGAGGTCTGGTGACGAGCTTCCCGATGCTGAGCTGGCGACGCGGATCTCGCGACTCCGTCTTCATCAGCTCGAGCAGCGGTTCAGGGTCGAGGCCGAGGTACCGCGCGTACGTCCTGAGGTGGCCCTTCGCGTAGACCGGCGCGACCAGGCGTTCCAGCTCGTCGGATTCGAGGGCGCTCAGGTAATGCGCGCGAATCCGGGTCGCAGTCGCCGCCTGCTCGATGGTGAGGCCACGCTCGCCGCGCTTGGCAGCAAGGACCTCACCGAGGGTCACGGCCGGGAGCCCCGGCGAGAGATTCGGTGATCCAGGGGCGCCCTCCCGCGGCTGCGCCGCGGGGACCCCAGTGGTGGCGACGAGCAGCGGAGCGAGCGCATCTCGATTCGTGAGCGAGCAGCACAGGAGCTGAACCCGGAGATGGGACGCCTGGGCGCCGAAGATCCGTCGGGGATCCCCGGCCGCGACCCGAGCGTCATCGCCGCGACTGACTCCTCATTCGATGCCCAGTCGCTCCAGGAGCTCATCGACGTCAGGCAAGGTCATCAGCACCTCTCGCGACTTCGATCCCTGGTAGCTGCCGACGACACGGTGCTCGGCGAGCTGGTCGACGATGCGGCCCGCCCGCGAGTAGCCGACATTGAACTTGCGCTGCACCAGCGAGACCGAAGCGGAGCCTTCAGCTGCCACCGCCCGCGCGGAACGTGCGAAGAGCGGGTCGAGCTTGCGCTCGATGATCTCCCCTCTCTCCCACTCCGAGCCGGCGCCCTCTTCGAGGATCTCCTCCATGTAGCGCGGTCTCCCCTGCGACTTCCAGAAGTTGACGACTGCCTCAACCTCCGGATCGCTGACGAACGCGCCCTGGATTCGTGTCGGTTTGCCGGCATCGACCGGCTGGTAGAGCATGTCGCCGCGACCAAGCAGCTTCTCGGCTCCGCCGGTGTCGAGGATCACGCGACTGTCCACCTGCGAACCGACGGCGAACGCGATGCGCGACGGGATGTTGGCCTTGATCAGACCCGTGATGATGTCGGTTGAGGGGCGCTGCGTCGCGATGACGAGGTGTATGCCGACTGCTCGGGCCAGCTGCGCGATGCGGCAGATGAGCTCTTCTATCTCACCTGCCGCGACCATCATCAGGTCGGCGAGCTCGTCGATCACGATCACGATGTATGGCAGCCGCCGCGCGCTGCGTAGCGTCGCCTTCTCGTTGTACGCGGCGATGTTGCGCACGCCCTCTGCGGAGAACATCTTGTACCGTCGATCCATCTCGGCAACCGCCCAGCGCAGCGCCGCGGCCGCCTGATGTGACTCGACGAGGACCGGCAGCGCCAGGTGCGGCAGCCCGTTGTATCCAGTCAGCTCGACGCGCTTGGGGTCGATGAGCAAAAGCCGCATGTGCTCTGGGGTGACCTGGAACAGGAGGCTGGTGATCAATGCGTTGATGCACACGCTCTTGCCCTGACCAGTCGCGCCGGCAATGAGCAGGTGCGGCATGCGCGTCAGGTCGGCAACGATCGACGCACCCGAGACGTCGTTGCCAAGGCCGAGCGCCAACGTGCGCGTGCCTTCGCGGAATGCGGCTGTCTCGAGCACCTCGCGGATGGTGACCAGGCTCGCCGACTTGTTGGGGACCTCAATGCCGACCGCGGACTTGCCCGGGATGGGGGCTTCGATGCGCAGCGGCGCCGCGGCCAGGGCGAGGGACAGGTCGTTCTGCAAGGCCGTGATCCGCTTCACCTGGACTCCGGCGCCAGGTTGGATCTCGTACTGCGTGACCGCCGGGCCCGGGTTAACACCCACCACCTTGCATTCGACTCCGAACGTGCCGAGCGTGGTCTCGATGATCCTTACGTTGCGCTTGATCTCATCGGCCATCCGCTCGCGCCGAGCGGTAACCGTGTCCAGCAGCGCGATCGAGGGCAGCTTCCAATCGATCTCGGGCAGGTCATCCTCGAGCTCGGCGACCACGCGCAGCGAAGGCGGCGCCGCGGGTTCCTCGTCCGGGTCCTCGGATTCGCCCTTGTTGATCGCTTTCGCGGCGCGCGGCTCGATCGGTTCTTCGACCTCCCAAGGCCTGGGCGGCCCGAGCGCCGGAGGGGGCGTTGCGAAGCTGGCGGCGGACTTCGCGAGCTCGTCGTTGGTGGCGGGCGCGGGCTTTGGCGCTTTGCCTTTCACAGGCAACGGTGGCGAGACCAGGTTCTGGAGCCGCAGGCGCTCCGCGTACGCGGTCCGGCCGGCGGCGACCACGGTCGCGAGCAGCGCGCCTGGGCTGAAGTGAACAGTGACGATGAGCCCGATCACCATCAGCGCAACGAGCAGGACCCAGGCTCCAGGAGTGCCGACCACCTGGATCACAGAGTGGTCGATCGCGTGGCCCGCCGATCCACCATGGCCGACCAGGCCGAATATGCCAACGAGAGCGATGACCGCGACTGCCCCCGAGACGACGTCGACGGGTCGCGGTGGCGGTGCTTTCGGCCAGAGAAGGTATGCGCCGAGCCCCAGCGCCGAACCGACAGGCACGAACCACGCCCGGTCGAACGTCGAGACGAGCCAATCGCGGATGCCGAGCAGGATCGAGCCGGCGCTGCTCGCCAGAGCCAGGAGGCCCAACAGGGCGACGAGAATCAGCAGAACACCGGTGATCTCGCGGCCCTGGCGCTGAGTGAGGTGCGGCCGGGCGGCGCGTTTGCTCCGCGCAACGCGCGAGCGCGCAGGGCGCACAACGCGGCGGGCGCGGCTACCTGAATGTCTTGAGCCTCGGGATGTGGTGCGACGCATGCTGCGGCCCCTTGAGCCGTAGCGGATTCTACACCGCCCCTCCCAGAACCCAATTCCGCCAGGCGCTGCGAGCGATACTCTCCGCGTGGCAGTCGATCCGTTCTCCGAAGCCGAGATCCGCTATCGATCGCTCGTCGAAGAGCGGAACGCCGGGGGCATCCTGCCCCGAGCGTTCAGGGTGGCGGTCAGGGACCTTGCCGTCCTCGACAGCGAGGGGCGCCGCTGGATTCTCGGACCGGAGGACGGCATCTGGTACCGCCGCGAAAATGAGCGCTGGCTGCAGGCGGATCCGCCGCGCCGCCTCGTCTGCCCGTCCTGCGGCCACCACAACCTGGGCCGGCACAGCTTCTGCGTCGAGTGCGGACAGCGCCTTAACCGATAAGGGCTCTCTAGCGGGGGTGCCCCTGTGCCTGCGCGATTCCATAGATCAATCCACCGATCAGTGGGATCAGCGCCGCGAGGAACCACAGCCGCCACCAGAGCGGTCTTTTGTCCCCCTGCACCATCTCGTGGCCGCAGAAGCCGCAGTACCGGTCGAATGGGCCCGCCATGCCCCGGCAGCTGCCGCACTGGTGGAGCTGCAGGCCGCAGTGGGCACAGCGCGACTCCTCGGCATGGTTCAGCACCATGGCGGGCTGATCGCAGCGCGGGCACAGGCTCGGGGCGACAAGCGCGAGCGGTGGAAGCTTCATATTTCGGTTACGACGGGGATCACCATGGGCCGGCGTCGAGTCTGACGCCAAACGGTCTTGGAGACCGCGTCGTGGATGGCCTCCTTCAGCAAGTTGATGTCCGCATGCGTCTCGGCGAGGCGCCCGATGCTCTGCATCACCGCGACTCGCGCATCTGCCATCAGCTTGGCCGAAAGCTCCGGCTCGATCACCCCGCGCGAGATGAGGTCCGGCCCTGCGCGGACGGTGCCCTCGTCGCGGTCCAGGGTCAGCGTCACGACCAGGATGCCGTCCTCGGCCAGGTGGCGGCGATCGCGCAGCACGACCTGTTCGACGTCCCCCACGCCGAGGCCGTCGACATAGATGAGGCCCGTGGCGATCTTCTCGCCGCGCTTGATCGATTTTGCGTCGAGCTCAACGGTTTCACCGTCCTCGACGACGATGATGCGATCTTCGGCGATACCCGCCTCGCGAGCGATCTCCGAATGGAGGAGCAGCTGCCGATACTCCCCATGCACCGGGATGAAGTTTCGCGGACGGACCGCGTCGAGCATCTCGCGCAGCTCATCACGCTGTGCGTGGCCGGTCACGTGTACGTTGCCAACCTCGGAGTAGAGGACCCTCGCTGCACCGTGGCGGTAGAGGTTGTTTACGGTCTGGTAGACGCTCCGTTCGTTGCCGGGGATCGGCCGCGCGGAGATCACCACCCAATCGCCTTTCACCACATTCACAAATGGATGGCGTTGGGCGGCGAAGCGAGCCAGTGCCGACATCGGCTCGCCCTGGCTGCCGGCAGTGAGCAGCATGAGCTTGGATGGCGGGACCTTGTCGATTTCGTCGAGGGGAACGGTCAGGCCGTCTGGAACCTTGAGAAAGCCGAGCTCCCGCGCAGTCTTGAAGTTGGTCTCAAGGCTGCGCCCGACAACTGCCAGCCGGCGCTCGAACTGGATTGCCATCCGCACCAGGTGCTGGATGCGGTGGATGTTTGAGGCGAAGTTGGCGACCACGATCCGACCGGGGGCTTCGCTGAAGATCCGCTCCAGCGGCGCATGCAGGTCCCGCTCGGAGCCTGAGCGACCCGCGCGCTCGGCGTTGGTTGAGTCACTCAGTAGGAGCAGCACCCCTTCGTCACCGAGGCTTCTGAAGCGAGCCATGTTCGTGGGATGGCCGTCCGGTGGAGAGGGGTCGAGCTTGAAGTCACTCGTGTAGATGACCTTTCCAACCGGGGTGTCGATGGCTAGTGCAACAGCGTCTGGGATGGAGTGACACACAGCCACGGTCTCGACCTTGAACGGCCCGAGCTGCACTGTGTCACCAACTCGCACCTCGCGGAGATCGGCCTCGCGCAGAAAGCGGTGTTCCTTCAACTTCGGCTTGACCAGTCCCAGCGTCAGTCGCGTGCCGTAGACCGGAACGTTGATTTTCTTCAGCGCGTACGGGAGGCCCCCGATGTGATCCTCATGACCGTGCGTGAGGAAGATGCCGAGCACCTCGCGATCTTGGCGGAGCAGGTACGAGATGTCTGGCAGCACGAGGTCGATGCCGGGCATGTCTTCCTGCGGAAACATGAGGCCTGCATCGACAGCGAGGATCTTGTCCTCCCACTCCAGCGCCCACATGTTGATGCCGACCTCGCCGAGGCCGCCCAGCGGGATATACCGGAGTCGCGATGAGCTCACAACAGGCGCAGCTGTTCCGTCTCCTGCTTCGGTGGTGCGACCGGAACGGGTGGCGGAGGCGGAGCCAGCAGCTTCTCCAGATACGCCTTCACGCGGTCGAAGTCGTGCTCGAGATCAGCCACCAGCGCGCCGTTGTGCAGCGCGGCGGCAGGGTGGTAAAGCGGCACGTAGGCGACGTCACCTCGCCTCACCAGGCTCCCATGGACGCGCGAAATGGAGCCCTGGCCCGGCATCAGGCGCTCGAGCGCGTGTCGGCCCAGGATGAGGACAACCTTGGGCTGCACCAAGTCCAGCTGGCGCTTGAGATATGGCGAGCATGACTCGGCTTCGTTGGGCATCGGGTCGCGGTTCATCGGCGGGCGGCACTTCAGCACATTGGTGATGTACACGTCCGCCCGGCTGAGCCCGATCCGGGCGAGAAGAGTGTCGAGCAGCTTGCCCGCGGCGCCGACGAAGGGCTCGCCCTGCCGGTCCTCGTTGAATCCGGGGGCCTCGCCGACGATCATGATGTCGGCCGGAGACGGGCCGACGCCTGGAACCGCCTGGGTGCGAGTCGCATGCAGGCCGCAGTTCTTGCACGAGCGGATCTCGTCGTGGAGCCTCATCAGCTCCGGAGAACTAAGCGACTTTTACTCCCGCCTTGAATGTGATCAGATCAGCGGCATCGCGCACCGTCTTCATGACCGACTGCAGCTGTTCGTCGGTCAACGGCACGAGCGGGAGCCGGAACGGCCCCGCCGGGAAGCCCATGGCGTTCAGGACCGACTTGATCGGCACCGGGTTGGCGGCGGTCGTCATGAGAGTCTTGATCACAGGCAGCAGTCCGAGGTGGATCCTCCGTGCGCCGTCGTTGTCGCCCTTCGAGTACGCATCGATCAACTTCTTCATCGAGCGACCGGCGATGTGCGACACGACGCAGATCACGCCATAGCCGCCAGTGGCGAGGACCGCAAGGGACCAGCTGTCGTCGCCGCTCCATACCTTGAAGCTCCCCGGCTTGCCGGCGCAGACGAATCCGATCTGGTCCAGGTCCCCGCTCGCCTCTTTGACGCCGATGATCCCCGGCAGCTCTGCGCACCGCAGAGTGGTCGCCGCCGTCATGTTGACGGCGGTGCGGCCCTGGATGTTGTACATGATGGTCGGCCCCACCTCTGAGATCGCCTTGAAGTGCTGGTACATGCCCTCTTGCGGAGGTTTGTTGTAGTAAGGCACGACGGCGAGCAGCGCATCGGCCCCTGCCTGCATTGCGCGCCCGGAGAGCTTCACCGAGTGATGCGTGTCGTTGCTGCCCGTGCCGGCGACGACACTCTTACCGGGGATGGCTTTCTTGACCGCCTTGAGCAGCTCGATCTTCTCGTCGTCACTCAAGGCAGGCGCTTCGCCGGTGGTGCCGGCGATCACCACTCCGTCCGACCCGTCGGCGACGAGTAGGACCGCCATTTTTTCGGCGGCTTCGTAATCCACCGACCCGTCCGCTTTGAACGGGGTGATCATCGCGGTCAGCAGGCGTCCGACTTCAGTCGTCATCGGTTAATGTCCCCTTCCTTTCCCGCCCGAAAATCGCGGTGACGGGTGCGGATTTTCGGGCGATGGCCCGTGCCACCTGATGGCCTGGGTTCCCCAGGCCATCACAGCCGCTGGCAATGAAGCACATTGGCATCTCATGTTTGACCGTCAGATGCGCGATGACGGGTGGCGCCGGCCGTTATCACCCCCATTTCTACAGCTCGCTCGGCGATCTGGACCGCGTTCAACGCGGCCCCCTTGCGCAGATTGTCAGACACGAGCCAGAGCGCCAGGCCGTTCTTGGTCGAGGCGTCGTTTCGGATGCGGCCAACATACACCTCGTCTTTGCCCGCTACGTTGTGCGGTGTCGGATACAGCTTGGCGTGCGGGTCGTCCTCGACTATCACCCCGGGCGCGGTGCCGAAAAGCGTGCGTGCCTCATAGGCCGTGATCTTGTCGGTGGTTTCCAGGAACACGGACTCTCCGTGTCCAACCGGCACGGGCACACGCACACACGTGGCGGTGATGCGCAGGTCCGGCATATGGAGGATCTTCCGAGTCTCGTTGACGATCTTGACCTCTTCCTCGTTGTAGCCCTCGGCCTCGGGCCTCCATCCACCTGGCACGACGTTGTAAGCCAGCTGGTACGGATAGGCGACCGCCTGCGGCTCGGTGCCGGCAGCGATCGCTTTGGTCTGGTCCTCGAGTTCATCGACAAGCGCGCGACCGGCACCCGAAGCAGATTGATACGTCGAGACCAGAACGCGCTCCAGGCCCACTGCATTCTTCAGAGGGTTGAGGATGACCGTGAGCGGGATCGTGCAGCAGTTGGGGTTGGCGATGATGCCCTCATTGGCCCGGATGTCGTCGCTGTTGACCTCGGGCACGACCAACGGAACGTTTTCCTTCATGCGCCAAGCTGAGCTGTTGTCGATCACCAGCGCGCCGGCCTCGGCCGCGATAGGTCCGTACATCAATCCGATATCGCTGCTTGCAGCGAAGAGGGCGATGTCGATGCCCTTGAACGCCTTCTCGTCCAGCGGCTCGACCTTGATCGAGCTCCCGTTGTAAGCGACCATCAATCCCTTGGAACGTTCCGACGCGAGCGCGATGATCCGCTCGCTCCGGAACTTTCGCTGGGCGAGCACGCGCAGTATCTCGTTCCCGACCATTCCAGTCGCGCCAACAACAGCAACGTTTAGTCGCTCGGAGGTGGCCATTAAGTCAGTTTACCGAAGGCCCAAGAGTTCGTCGAGGCCGCGATAAAAGCGCGGTTCTGCCGTCACCTTATGGATTGCGAGCACCACGCCCGGGATGTAAGCCTCACGGCTCGTCGTCCGGTGCACGATCGTCAGCGTCTGTCCCGGCAGCCCGAAGATGACCTCCTGGTCGGCGACGAAGCCGGGCAGGCGCACGCTGTGCACGGCGACGTTCCCCTCCTCCCCACCGCGCGTCCCGGGCAGGGTCTCTTTCTCAGCTTTCTTGTGGCTGAATGGTTTGTCACGCCGCTTCGCGGCAAGGCGTCTCGCTGTGGAGAGCGCCGTTCCCGACGGCGCGTCCAGCTTGGTCGCGTGGTGCATCTCGATGACCTCGACGGCGTCGAAATGCGGGGCGGCGATATCGGCCAGGTGCATCATCAGCACCGCGCCGACGGCGAAGTTCGGAGCAACGATCCCGCCCAGACCCTTGCTCTTGCACGCTGTATCCAGCTTGTCGACCGCGTCCGCGCTCATGCCTGTCGTACCTACGACGGGCGAAGCGCCAGACGCGACAGCAGCAAGCGCGTTGTGAAGAGCTTCCGAGGGCTGTGTGAAGTCGACGAGCGCGCGTGGCCTTTTCTCGTGGAGGAAGGCTGCCAGGTCATCGCCCAGCTCGACTCCGCCGACGTACTCGATCCCCGGCTCGGATTGAAGGGCCGCGGCGAGCACCGAGCCGACCTTGCCGCGGTATCCGGCGACCGCGACTCGAATCGGCTCGGCCATTACCTATCTAGTTGCGGCGTGGGCCGCGTCCGCCGCCGTTGCGACCACCCCGGTCACGACCACCGAACCCGCCCTCGCGGGGCGGCGGTGGCGGCGAGGCAAGAGCAGTGGCCATGACGTCTTTGTCGATCTTTTCCTCGATCGGCTCGCCCTTGGCGGTCAGCTCCTCGATGGCGGCCTGGCGGCTCAAGTTGAGGCGCCCCTGGCTGTCGACCTCGGTCGCTTTGACCACGATCTCATCGCCAATGTTGGCGACCTCTTCCACCCTTTCCACCCGGTGGTCGGTGAGCTTGGAGATATGCACGAGGCCGTCCTGGTTGGGCAGGACCTCGACGAAGGCGCCGAAGGGCATGATCCGCACAACCTTGCCCTTGTAGATCTTGCCGACCTCGACCTCGTCGGTGAGGCCTTTGATCCAGTCGATGGCCTTCTTGCCGCCTTCCTGGTCGACCGCAGCGATGAACACTCGCCCGTCGTCCTCGACGTCGATCTGCGCACCCGTCTCCTCGGTGATTTTGCGGATCATCTTGCCTCCGGGGCCGATGATGTCGCGGATCTTGTCGGGGTTGATCATGATCGTGGTGATTCGCGGTGCGTACGGGCTCATCTCGCTGCGCGGCCTGGGCAGTACCGCAAGCATCTTGTCGAGTACGAAGAGTCTAGCCTCGCGTGCCTGCTCGAGCGCCTGGGCAAGGATCTCGTGCGTTATGCCTTTGACCTTGATGTCCATCTGCAGGGCGGTGATGCCTTCCCGCGTGCCGGCGACCTTGAAGTCCATGTCACCGAGGTTGTCCTCGACCCCCTGAATGTCGGTCAAAACGGCGAACTTGCCTTCGCGCGTGACCAGCCCCATGGCGATGCCTGCGACCGGAGACTTGATCGGAACTCCGGCGTCCATCAGCGCCAGAGTCGAACCGCACACCGATGCCATCGAAGTCGAGCCGTTGGAGCTGAGGATCTCCGAGACCAGGCGAATCGTGTAGGGCCATTCCTCGACCGGCGGGATCACGGCGAGCAGCGCGCGCTCGGCCAGAGCGCCGTGGCCGATCTCGCGGCGGCCCGGACCGCGGAGCGGTCGAGCCTCACCGACGGAGAACGGCGGGAAGTTGTAGTGGTGCATGTACCGCTTGAACGTCTCGTCAGTGAGCCCGTCGAGCTTCTGCTGGTCGGACATCGAGCCGAGTGTTGCGATGGTCAGCGCCTGGGTCTGCCCGCGCGTGAAGAGGCCTGAGCCATGGGTTCGGGGCAACACGCCGACCTCGACGGTGATGGCGCGCACATCCTTGAGGCTGCGGCCGTCGATGCGAACGCCCTCTTCGACCACGCGCTCACGGACTCGGTCCTTGAGGGCTTTGTCGAAAAGCTTGCCGAGGATCTCGACGTGCTCAGGGAACCGCTCGCCGAGCTCGATGACGGTCTTGGTTCGCAGGTCGTCGATGTCCGCCTCGCGCGTCGCTTTGTCCGCCTTGTAGAGCACCGGATCGAGGCGCAGCGCCAGGTACTCGCCGACGATCTCGAGCATCTGCGGCGGGTATGCCGCCGGGATCCATTCGCGCTTCTCACGGCCAACCTGCTGCTGCAGCTCGACCTGAGCGGCGCAGATCCGCTTGATCTCGGTGTGAGCCATCTCCAAGGCGTCGAGCACGGTTTGCTCGCTGACGCCCTTGGCGCCCGCCTCGACCATCAGGATCGCGTCGGCGGTGCCTGCGACCACGAGGTCGAGCTCCGACTCAGCCATGCGCGACATTGAGGGGTTGACGACCACCTTGCCGTCGAGGAAGCCCATGCGGACGGCGCCGACCGGTCCCCCAAACGGGATGTCCGAGATCACCAGCGCCGTCGAGGCTCCGTTGATGCTCAGTATCGTCGGGTCATTCTCCTGGTCGACCGACAGGACCGTCGAGACGACCTGGACGTCAAGCCGGAAGCCCTCCGGGAAGAGCGGTCGCAGCGGACGGTCGGTCAGCCGCGATGCAAGGATCGCGGTCTCGCTCGGGCGTCCCTCGCGGCGCATGAACGCGCCAGGGATCTTGCCCGCCGCGTAGAGCTTCTCCTCGTAGTCGCAGGTGAGTGGGAACCAGTCGATCCCCTCCCGCGGCTCCTTCGCCATAACCGCGGTGCTCAGGACGACCGTGTCGCCCTGCCGCAGGATGACGGCTCCGTTTGCCTGCTCGGCCACACGGCCGGTCTCGATCGAAAGCCGCTTGTCGGCTACCTCAACGTTCTTTGTGACGATTGCCACAGCAATACCTCCATGTTCTGGGAGGACGGCCCCCGGAGGTGCGACCTGGTCAGGTTCCTAGCAGCTGTCGCTTAGGTTTTGCGGTACGTGCGCGGCGCGCACTGGGCCTGAGTGAGAGCTTCTAAGAGCTGACCCGCGCTAACCAGCGTGGGGTCCTCCCGATTGACTTACGTGACCGGCGCTTCCGGTCCAGTTGGGGCGGCCTGCGCGCGCCCCGTTAGCTTGGTGCGCCCGGCTACCCTGATTCCGAGCTTGCCGACAAGAGCCCGATACCGCTCGATGTCGGTGTCCTTCAGGTAGTTCAGCAGGCGCCGTTGCTTGCCCACCAGGAGAAGGAGGCCGCGGCGCGAGTGATGGTCCTTGGCATGCGTCTTCAGGTGCTCGGTGAGCTCCCGGATGCGGGTGTTCGAAAGCGCGATCTGGACCTCGGGGGAACCCGTGTCGTTCTCAGCGCGTTTGTACTCCGCGATCAGCTTGCCTTTGACTTCCGTTCCTGCTGCCAAACTGGGCAAAAGTATACGGGCGGGGCAGTTTCAGCCGTCAGAGGGCAAATACCGCGGTGCCGTCGGAGCGCGGATCTGCGCCGGCACGCCATGCTGTGGGACCGTCGATGACTATCGCGTGGGCGTGGCCGAACGAGTGGTGTCTCGACGGCATCAGCTCAAAACCCCGATCCGACCGAGCCAGCTCTGCGGCGTGCGGATAGTCGGCTTCGAGCGAGGTTCGCGCACCCCCGGCCTGCACTCTGATCCGCGGCCGCCACACAGCCTCGGGCGGATCCAGAGCGTGATCGACCAGGTTGATCAGCACCTGGGCTTGCAGCTGCGGCTGCCCGTCGCCGCCCATGGTGCCGAAGATGCTCCAGGGCCGGCCATCGCGGGTCGCCATCGCCGGGATCAGCGTGTGCATGGTCCGCTTGCGAGGTTCCAACCGGTTTACGTGGTCGGGAGCCAGGCTGAAGTACGCACCGCGGTTCTGCAGCAGCATCCCTGTTCCCTCGGCGACGATGCCAGACCCGAAGTCGAAAGCTACGCTCTGGATCAGCGAAACCAGGTTGCCGTGCTCGTCGGCGGCGCACAGATAGACGGTGTCCCCGCCTTCGCGTAGCGAAGCAGCACCGCCCGCCGCCGCCTGGGCCGGATCGAGGAACGGCTGCAGTGGGGCGACGGCGAAGTCCGGGTCCGTTATGTACCGGTCGCGCAGCGGATAGCACGCGTCCCGAATCCGTTTGAAATGGACGACGAATCCAGGGCCGGGCTGCAGCTCTTCGTGCGGCAGCTCGTTCAACCTCGCCAGCATCGCGAGCGCCGTGAGGCCCTGGGTTGGGGGCGGGAGCTCGTACACGGTGACGTCCCGATATTCGACTGTGATGGGATCCACCCAGTGAGAGCGGTGAGCGGCCAGGTCGCGGGCCGTCACCAGGCCGTCACGCCGCTTGATCGCCGAGGCGATGGCAGACGCGATCTCGCCTCGATAGAAGCCGCTGATTCCACCACGGCCGATGTCCTTCAGAACAGATGCAAGGTCCGGGTTTCGCAAGAGCATTCCGGCCTCCATCGGCGGATACAGCTTCTGCGCGGCGGGCTCGCGCCCCAGCACGTCCGCGGCCGCCTTTAGGAAGTCGGAAAGCTGAGGGGTGATGACAAAGCCGTCCCCCGCCAGCGCCGCCGCAGGCTCGAGAACGGCGCCGAGTCCGAGAGTTCCAAAGCGCTCGAGCAGGCGCCCCCATGCTTCGACGGTGCCGGGCACCGTGACCGTGAGGATTCCCCGCTCAGGCATCTCGTCGTGCCCCCGCGATCGAACGGCCTCGATCGTCGCGAGCTCGCCCGAACGTCCGGCCCCGATCAGCCCCAACGGGCCTGAGGCGCCCGCCGGCCAGACGATCGCCATCAAGTCGCCGCCGACAGAAGTCATGTGTGGGTACACGACGCATAGGACCGCATTCGCCGCGATCGCAGCGTCAATGGCATTGCCGCCATCGCGAAGCACCTGCGCTCCGACCTCAGATGCAAGCTGGTGTGGTGTGGCGATGACTCCTTTGGTCACGGGCCGAATTATCTATGGGTCCGGATTACAGACAGGTTTTTTTCCTGGCAGTGCCGACTACGGCGGGTTTGGGTCCATCGCCAATCCCGCGGCGGCCGGCACGCGCGGCATTCGAGCCGCTTACCGAGGCGTGATGAACTCGATCGCTCCTGGCTGAATTTCAAAGAGCGCCGGCAGGAAACCTGGCTGCTCGCCGTCGAGGTCGATGCGCACCTTCTCGGGCGACGCGATCGAGATCCGCTTGCCGTACACGAGCTGGATCTTCGGGTTGCTCTGGTCCAGGTGCTTGCCGTTCCTGATGTCGCCCATGCCTCGGATGGTCTCGAGCTTGCCGGCGTTACCGATCAGAATGACGTCGAAAACCCCATCGGTCGGCGAGGCCGCCGGCGCCATCCGCATCCCGCCGCCGAAGTACTGGCAGTTCGCGACCACGACCTGCTGCGCGACCAGGTCATGGCTGACGCCGTCGATGGCCACGGTCATGGGTTTGTTCTTCCATGCCATCAACGTGAGGAACGCCGTCAGCGTGAACGTCGCCGGGCCCAGCCGCTTGCTGCCCCTGTTGACACGATGGACGACTTCGCCGCCATAGCCGGCGTCCGCGATGTTGATGAAATGCCTGACGCCAGTGCTGCCATCGTGGTCCTGATACGTGACGCAGCCCGCGTCGAGTCGCCTGACCAGCCCGGTGCTGATGACCTGGATGGCCGCCTTGCTGTCGAGCGGGATGCGCATCGTCCGGCGAAAGTCCCCGCCCGTTCCAAGGGGCACCATGGCCAGCTTGCTCGTCGTTGGGATCGGTGCCCCGTTGTGGAAGAAACCGTTGACGACCTCATTCAAGGTGCCGTCACCGCCGACCGCGACCACCACCGGCCGCGATTCCTTCACCGCCCGCTGTGCAATCTCCGTCGCGTCGAGCGGGCGCGTCGTGAGGGCCACCTCGTATGGCAGGCCGGCTCCGGGCAGCCAGGTCTCGATCGCCGACCACTCGCGAGCAGCCTTGCCGGCCCCCGACGCTGGATTGACGATGAACAGGACCGGGGCGCCGGACCGGGCGCCTATGGCTTACCGCCTCCCACGGCGCGCGGGTTCATCACCCCTTTAGGGTCAACACTTTCCTTGATCGATCGCCACACTCGCATCCAACCTCCCATCTCATCGGCGACCCAACGCACTCGCGCTCGCCCCACCCCGTGGTGGTGGCTGATGGTCGCGCCAAGCTCGAGGGCGATGCTCATCGCGCCCTCCCACGCCCGGATGTATGCCGATCGGGCGTCCGGCTCGGTATCTCCCGACCCCCCGAACGTGAAGTACGCGCAGCAGCCCTGCTCATAGGCATGACTGAAGTGGCATAACGCCAATCCGCCGACAGCTATTGCGGGTTTGACCCTCGCATGAAGGTCGTGCAGCACAGTCCAGGGTGCTGCCAGCTCGATCGTGTCCAGGTACGCACCCGGTGGCGCGAGAAAGGTTTTCAAGCGGTCCGCCGAAAGATCGAAGCGATGCTTCTGCCAGCGCAGCCATGGATCCTCGCCGAGGTCCGCCGCCGCCGCGGCGGCGGCGAAGCTCTTCACAGCGTCGGCCTCGGCCCTCGCGACACCCGAAAGTCCGGCGTTGGCGACCACGAGCAAGCATCCACCGTCAGGTAGGTCGTAGCCGTTGAACGCCGTGTCTTCGGGGTCATAGAGGCGCATGACCAGCGGCCTGATTCCCGACTGCATGATCGCCCGCATCGACTCGAGCCCGGTTGCGAGGTCGGGAAAGCCGTAGCCGCCCCCGATGACCGATTCGGGCAGGCGGTGCACACGCAGCACAGCGCCGGTGACCACGCCCAGTGCGCCTTCCGAGCCGAGCCAGAGCTGATGCAAAGCTGGGCCGACCGCAGACCGAGGTCCTGGCCTGGGCGCAGCGAATGTTCCATCGGGCAGCACGACTGCCAGTCCGAGCACCATGTCCTCGATGCTGCCGTACCGGCTCGACTCCTGCCCCGACGATCGCGTGGCGATGAGACCACCGAGGGTGGTTCCGGGCAGCGAGGTTGGGAAGTGACCAAGCGTCAACCCGCGCTCATTCAAGTGCTCCTCGAGGCGCAGGCCGTTGACGCCCGATTCGCACTTGCACGTCAGGTTAGCCTCGTCGACCTCGAGGATGCGGTCGAACGCACTCATGTCGAGCACTAGGTCCCCGGCTTCGGGCGAGAGAGCGCCGCAAACACCGCTGCCTCCACCCATGGGCGTGACGGATACGCCATTCGCGCCGGCCCAGACGAGGATTGCAGCAACCTGCTCGCGCCCAGTCGGGCGCGCGACCAGGACGGGTGTGCTGGGCTTGCCCGCGCGCTCGTCCATGATTCCGAGCGGCCACAGGTCGCGCACCGCCCGCTCGTCGACAGCGGCGGAACCGACGATCTTCTCGAGCTCGGCCCTCATGATTTCGCTGCCCAGCGGCCGGCCAGCCAGCCGGTGAGAATCGGCACGCCGAAGCCGCAAGGCCCGCTGTAGTCATATCCGCCCAGGACCGCGCCGGCTGCATAGAGGTT
>CATPBO010000138.1 GCA_955652835.1 Candidatus Dormiibacterota bacterium | reverse complement strand
AGCATCCGCAACGTGATTTATGGCGTCAATGACGGGCTGACGGCAACCCTCGGTGTGCTCGCCGGTGTTGGTGGCGCGACCGTCAACCCGCGAGTCGTGCTGATCGGAGGGCTCTCGGCTATGGTCGCTTCCGGAGTATCGATGGCCGGCGGGGCGTATCTGGCGAGCAAGTCGCAGCGCGAGGTTTACGAAGGCCAGCTGGCGCGCGAGGCCGCGGAAATCGAGTCGATGCCAGACCTCGAGCGCGCGGAGCTGGTCCAGATCTACCGCTCCAAGGGCCTGACGCCGGAGGAGGCCAAGACCATCGTCGGGCGAATCACCTCGGACAAGAAGGTCTGGTTGGAGACGCAGGCTCGCGAGGAGCTTGGCCTGGACGTAAACCAGTTTGAGAACCCTGTGCGCGAGGGGTTGGTGGCTGGAATTTCGACGTTGATCGGCGGAGCGATTCCGGTGGCGGGGTACCTGTTGGGCCGGCTGGTTCTCGGTTCCACGGTGAACGGTTTCGCCGCGCTGGTGATCGCGTTTGTAGTCAGCGCGGGCTTCCTGTTCGCGATCGGCTCGGCACGGTCGTTCTTCACGGGGAAAGGGGGCGTCCTGTCGGGGCTGGAGATGCTGGCGGTGGGTTCCGTGGTCGCGGCCCTCACCTACGGAGTGGGCTTGCTGTTCCGCGTGTAGGTGTTCAGCCTGTGGCGATGCCCCGGTAGTAAGCGATGCTCACGATCCACGCCGCGCCTGCGAGGATGATGGCTTCGCGTCGCCGGCTTCCACCGTGCGCGTAGAAGTACGCCCCTGGGAGGAACAGCACGGCAAACGCTCCGTAAACAAGATGCAGCAGCGTCGTGGGGCGGCCGCCCAAGGCGAAGGCGGCCAGGCCGAGCAGCCCTTGCACTGCCGTCAAGCCGGCCATGATCAGGTAGCTCGAACGAAAGCCCCCAGACAGCTCGGCCTTGCGAAAGTACAGATAGGTTCCCCAAATTGCCAGGATGACCGCGAAGGCAAGAAGGGTCCGGGCGCCGAGAGTGTGAAGGAAGGCGAGCGTGGCGATCAACTGGCGCCGGGTCGGGCGGCGATCCTCACGCTCGCGGGCTCGAAACCTGCTCGCGGAAGTAGTCGACGGTGAGGCTGAGCCCTTCTTCGAGGCTCACACGAGGCTCCCAACCAAGCGTGGTGCGCGCCAGCTGGTTGTCGAGTGCGATGCGGTAGACGTCGCCTTTCCGCGCGGGACCGTAGTTTGGCTCGCGACGGTAACCGGTCAGCAGCGCGAGCTTTCTGTAGAGGTCGTTGACGGTGACTGCAATCGCGGTGCTGATGTGGAATGTGCCGCCCGACCCCTTCTCGAGCGCGGCCAGGTTAGCGGTCGCCGCGTCGCCGACGTGAAGCATGTCGCGGGCCTGCTCGCCCGTCCCGTCGATGGTGACGGCCTTGTCCTCCAGCATGCGGCTGGCGAAGATGGCGATGACCCGCCCCTCCTCGGCATGAAAGTCCTGCCGGGCGCCATAGATGTTCGCGTAGCGGAGGACGGTGTAGTCCAGCCCGAAGGTTCGTCGAAACGTGCCCAGGTAATGCTCGAACGCCAGCTTGCTGGTGCCGTATGGCGATAGAGGTCGCACTGGATGGTCTTCGTCGGCGGGCACTACGTCGGGCTCGCCGTAGAGAGCGCCTCCCGTAGAGCTGAAGACCACCTTTTTCACGCCGTGGTCTACGCAAGCCTTCAGCAGATTGAGACCGCCGATGATGTTGACCTGCGCGTCGTACGTGGGGTCTGCGACAGACTTCGGCACCTCCGACTGGGCGGCATGGTGATTCACCATCTCAGGCCGAAAGGTCGCGACCACCTGTTCCACCTGCGGTTGGTCGCGCAGGTCGACGCGGTGAACGGCGGCCGCCCCGTTGACGTTGCCCACCTGGCCCGTACTGAAGTTGTCCAGGATCGCGACCTCGTGGCCGGCGGCGACGAACGCGTCGACCACGTGGGATCCGATGAAGCCGGCTCCGCCAGTAACCAGGATCCGCACGGCCAGTGACTGTAACCGGTTTACTTGCTGACGGTGGCTGAGCACGCGCGCCTGGAGGTCGAGGTGGTCAAGGCGATGCGCGCCCCCGTACCGCCCGCATTTGTGCGTGGCGTGCTGCAGCGATCGGCCCGCGTGCCTGAGGTCAAGGCGCGGCTGCCGGCAGGAACGGCGACCATCGCGATCCGGCTGACTACGGACGACGAGCTGCGAAGGCTCAACCGTGACTTCGCGGGCCAAGACTCGGCCACGGACGTCCTTTCATTCGCCGGCTCGCACCAGCACATTGGTGACCTGGCCATCTCATGGCCGATGGTTGTTCGACAGGCACGTGAGTACGGCCAACCCGTGGAGACCGAGCTTGGGCTCCTGTCCGTCCATGGCTTGCTTCACCTGCTGGGCTGGGACCATGCGTCCGCCGCTCAGCAGAAGGAGATGTCGCGGCTGACGACTGACGCGCTGGCGCTGTCCGGGCTGCGGCTGGTCCCGGGACGCCTCTGAGCTCCCGGTAAACTGGGTTAACGGTCTGCGGCACTCGCCGCGGGCCTAAGTGCGTCTATTTGGATTTTGGATGCAAGAAAGCTCAGGTATAGAAGAGGTGCCCGTCGAAGACCGGTTGATCGTAGGTCTCGGCAATCCGGAGTCGGACTATGCCGATACGCGACACAACCTGGGATTCGCGTGCGTGCGCGAGCTCGCAACCCGGCTGGCTGTTCGGATCGACCGCAAGCGCTGGCAGTCGCTCGTGGGTCATTCGGAGCGACACCATGTGTGGCTGGTCATGCCGCAGACCTACATGAACCTTTCCGGAGAGGCGGTGGCCAAGGCCGTGCGCGATATCCATGTCCCGCCACAGCAGGTCTGGGTGGTTTACGACGAGCTCGACCTACCCCTTTGCCGCATGCGAATCAGGCGGGGAGGCTCCGGCGCAGGACACAACGGAGTCCTGTCGCTCATCAGAGCTTTCGGCACGCCTGACTTCGTGCGCTTCCGCGTCGGCATCGGCAAGCCGGCGCGAAAGGGCTCTGTGCCAGGGCGGCAGTACGTCCTCGGGCGGTTCACCAAGGCTGAATCCGCGCGGCTTCCGAGCGTCATCGACGGCGTCGCGAGCGCCCTGGAGCTGGCGCTCGAAGCCGGGGTCGAGCGCGCCATGGATCGCTACAACCGCCCCGGCTCTCTTGGGTGCGAGGAGCTCGCATGAGCTCGCCTCGCCTACGCGGCTTATGGAAGGGCACGATCGCGGCCGCGCCCGCCCTGGAGCGATGGGTCGGCGGGACTCTGCCCCAGCTCGACGTCGCGCGCTTGCCCCGACCCGCATGGCCGATCGTCGCAGGGGCGTTGGCCCGGGCATCGGCCGCACTGCGCCGGCCGGTCCTCATCCTCGTGCCGGCGCCGGAGCGTTTTGCTGACGAGCTGCGGCCATGGCTCGCGGGCTACCCCTCCGTTCATGTTTTCTCCGAGGTCGGCGTTTCCTTCCTGGATCGGCCGCCCGCTTTCGATGAATCCGTCAACAAGCGACTGGAGGCTCTGGCCGCGCTCACGCGTGCGGGCGATGAGCCGGCCGTCGTTGTCTCATCGCGGCGGGCGATGACGCGGCAGACCATCTCCGCGAGAGGGTTGGCGGAAGGAACCCTTGTGCTCGCTCCGGGTCGCGGTCCCGATCCCGTCGCGGTGGCGCTTCGCCTGGTTGAGCTCGGATACTCGAGGGAGCCGCTGGTCGAGGATCGCGGGCAGTTTTCACTTCGCGGCGGCATCCTCGACGTGTTCCCGACCGCCGCGGACGCGCCTGTTCGAGCCGAGTGGGAAGGCGATGTGATCGAGACGCTCCGGCTCTTCGATCCGGAGAACCAAAGATCTGTCATGGCGGTTCCGGAGGTCTCCATCAGAACCGGTCGAGAGCTGCTGTTAGGGCCGGAACGCGGCGCAGCGGCTGTCAGCCGGCTGCGTGAGTCGGTCTCGCTCGAGAGCCTACGAGCGGATGTCCGCTCGGAATGGGAGGACGACCTGGCCCGCCTTGAATCAGGCGCCGCTTTCCCAGGCCTTGAGTTCTATGCGGCGTATCTGAACCTCTCACGGCCTTCGCTGCTGGATCACGTTCCTGCGGATGCGGCCGTGGTGGATTTCGACCCGGACCGCCAACTGGCCGATGCCCGCTCTGTTCTCGACGAAGCCGAAATGCTGGCCGCGGCAGAAGCCAGCGGGGGAGAGCTCCCCCGAGGCTTCACGCTGCCCACGGTCAGCCTGAATCGCCTGGTTGATTTCGCGGGGCGGTCCAGGATTCAGCTCAGCGCCGGCGAGTCCACCTCGGACGCAGTCGACCTGGGCTGGGTTGAGCTCGAGCCTCTCGTCGGCCGGCCGCGAGCGGTCGCCGATCTCGCCGCGCTTAGCGACTCCGCGACAGTCGTCTTTGCCACAGAACAGGACGAGCGCCTGCGCGCGCTTCTCGACGAAGCCGGCGTCCGCGCAAGTGTCGCGAACATCGAGCCTGACCTTGATCTCGAGCTCGAGCCGGCATTGGAAAGGATGGACATCGACATCGGCGCAGGCTGTTCGCAGCCGGAGATCGGTTTTTATCTCGCGACCGATGCCGAGCTGTTCGGCCGCTTGCGGCGACCTTCGCGTTCAGCCCGTGGCGCCAGAACCCGGAAAGAGGACCTGACCAAGGAGTTCACGCTCGACTTCGCGCCGGACGAGCTGGTGGTCCATGTCGATCACGGCATCGCGCGCTTCAAAGGAATGCGGCTCATCGAGTCGGAAGGGGCTCAACGCGAATACCTCGAGCTCGAGTACGCCGAGGGCGACCGGCTCTTCGTCCCGGTGGAGAACCTCGACCGGGTCCAGAAGTACCTCGGCGGGGAAGGCCAGCCGACGCTCCACCGCCTGGGCACCAGCGACTGGACGCGTGCTCGCGGACGGGCACGAAAAGTGGTCCAGGACGTGGCCGACGAGCTGCTGAAGATCTATTCGCTGAGAGAGGCCAGGCCAGGCATCGCCTTCGCCCCGGATACGGCCTGGCAGCAGGAGCTCGAGTCTTCCTTTCCTTATGAAGAGACTCCCGACCAGGTCGCCGCGCTTGCGGAGATCAAAGCCGACATGGAGTCCGATCGCCCGATGGATCGCCTCCTTTGCGGCGACGTCGGGTT
>CATPBO010000137.1 GCA_955652835.1 Candidatus Dormiibacterota bacterium | reverse complement strand
TCGACGACGTGATCGAGCTCCGATACCTCCAGGCTCTGGGCCGGATACACCGCATACGAATCGCCCGAGTGCACCCCCGCACGCTCGACGTGCTGCATAACACCCGGGATGACGACTGTATCGCCGTCGGTGATGGCGTCGACCTCGACCTCAGTGCCCTGCAAGTACTTGTCGACCAGGACCGTGCCGCGCGGCATCGCGCCGATCGCCCAGAACATGTAGCGGCGCAGCTCCTCGCGATTGCGGACGATCTCCATCGCCCTGCCGCCGAGCACGTACGAAGGCCTGACGAGCACCGGGTAGCCGGCGCGTTCGGCTATCGCGACCGCGTCCTCCACCGTGGTGGTGGTGCCTCCCACCGGCTGCGGAATACCGATGGCGTCAAGCGCCCCGGCAAAGGCTCGCCTGTCCTCTGCGAGGTCGATCGCCTCGACGCTGGAGCCCATGATCGCCACGCCACGCTCGTTCAGCGGCTCGGCCAGGTTGATCGCGGTCTGCCCGCCGAACTGGACGAGAGCGCCTTCCACATGCTCGGCCTGTGCGACGTGCAGCGCGCCGTCGAGGTCGAGCGGGTCGAAGTACAGGCGATCAGAGGTGTCGAAGTCAGTCGAGACGGTCTCCGGGTTCGAGTTGACCAGCACGGCGCGGACCCCCGCTCCCCGCAGCGACCACGCGGCGTGGACCGAGCAGTAGTCGAACTCGATGCCCTGTCCAATGCGGATGGGACCCGAGCCGATGACCAGGGCGCTCTGAACGTCGACCGGCTCGCTCTCGGTCTCGTCCTCCCAGCACGAGTAGTAGTACGGCGTGGCCGCCTCGAATTCGGCGGCGCAGGTGTCCACCAGCTTGTAGGTCGGCGTGCCGCCCTCTACTTTCTCGCCGCGCAGCGCGCCGATCATCGCGTCGGAGAAGCCGGCGCGCCGCAGGTCGCGAAGGTCGCCCTCCACCTCGAGGCGAGTGATGTTGGCCATCCGATCGATGAACCATCGATCGATGCCGCTGCGTTCCGCGAGGGACTCCGGAGCGGCGCCATTCCGAAGAGCGTTCAGCAGCGCGAAAAGCCTGCGGTCGTTGGGTTGGTCGATCGTCTCACTGCCCAGCTCCCAGGTTGCGGGCGGCTTCTGCTCGAGCGAACGCATCGCTTTGGTCAGCGCGGCCTCAAATGTCCGCTCGATAGCCATCACCTCGCCGGTGGAGGCCATCTGAGTGCCGAGGCGCCGATCGCCGGCGGGAAACTTGTCGTACGGCCAGCGCGGGATCTTGACCACGCAGTAGTCCAGCGCGGGCTCGAACGCGGCGAACGTGCGGCCCGTGACCTCGTTGCGGATCTCTTCGAGCCGCCTCCCGACCGCGACCTTCGCTGCCACGCGGGCGATCGGGTAGCCGGTCGCTTTCGAAGCGAGTGCGGACGACCGGCTGACGCGCGGATTGACCTCGATCACGAAGTAGGTCGAGCTCTTGGGATCCAACGCGAACTGCACGTTGCACCCGCCCTCGATGCCGAGCGCTCGGATGATGCGGATCGCCGAAGAACGCAGCATCTGGTGATCGCGGTCGGACAACGTCTGGGAGGGCGCGACAACGATGGAGTCGCCGGTGTGCACGCCCATCGGGTCGAGGTTCTCCATGTTGCAGACGGTGATGCAGGTGTCGGCAGCATCCCTCATCACCTCGTACTCGATCTCCTTCCATCCCCACAGCGAGCGCTCGACGAGGACCTGGTGAATCGGTGAAGCGTTGAGGCCGCCAGTCGCGACGCGCTTGAGTTGGGCTTCGTCTGTGACAAAGCCCCCGCCCGTTCCGCCCAGCGTGTATGCCGGGCGAATGACCAGCGGGAGGCCAACCTCGGCGGCGAACCCGCGCACCTCCTCCATCGACTCGCATACACGAGACACAGGTACGGGCTCACCAATAGTCTCGAGCATGTCCTTGAAGGCCTGGCGGTCCTCCGCCTTGCGAATGGTTTCAATGCCGGCGCCCAGCAACCGGACCTGATAGCGGTCCAGGACGCCGGCCGCGGCCAGCTCCGTTGCAAGGTTCAAACCGGTCTGGCCTCCGAGGGTTGGCAGCAGGGCGTCAGGTCGCTCGCGCGCGATCACGCGCTCCACGGAGTCGACCGTCAGCGGCTCGAGGTACACGCGATCCGCGACCTCCTCGTCGGTCATGATCGTCGCCGGGTTGGAGTTGACCAGCACGGTCGTGATCCCCTCTTCGCGGAGAGCCTTGCAGGCCTGGGTTCCGGCGTAGTCGAACTCGGCGGCCTGGCCGATCACGATAGGCCCCGAGCCCAGGATCAAGACCTTGCGTGGCTTGGGGGCTTGCGTCGCACCGCCGACCGCCCTCAGCACCGGCCTCCCATTTTTTGAAATGGGCTGCGCCCACGCCCGCACCATCTCCACGAATCGGTCGTACAGGTGCTGGTTGTCTTGCGGTCCCGGGCAGCCCTCAGGGTGGTACTGGACGCTGAAGACCGGCAGGTTCCGATGGCCCAGGCCCTCAACCGAACCGTCATTCAGGTTGCGCTGCGACACGAAGAAGTCGCCGGCCGGGAGCGACGCCTCATCCACCTGGAACTCGTGGTTCTGGCTCGTGATGTGCACCCGGCCCGTCTCGAGGTCCTTGACCGGGTGATTGGCTCCGTGGTGCCCAAAGGGCAGCCGAGAAGTGCTCCCGCCGGCCGCGCGACCGAGGATTTGATGGCCCAGGCAGATGCCGAAGATCGGGATGCGGCCGAGCGCCTGTCGCGCCAGCTCGACCGGCCTGTCGAGCACGGCGGGATCACCTGGCCCGTTGGCGAGGATCATGCCGTCAGCGCCCGTGCCTTCGACGTCGGCCCAGCTCGCCGTGTGTGGCAGCACGACGACACGGCATCCACGCTCGCGAAGCGAGCGAAGAATGTTGGTCTTGACGCCGTAGTCGACTACGGCGATCGACAGCCCGGCGCCGTCGGCGTGTTGACCCGGGCGCAGCTCCGGCGGCAACCTCTCGAGCCATTCCTCCCTCGAGGTGCGCGACGTCTCGGCCACCAGGTCCTGCTCCGACAGTGGCGTCACGCGGCCCGCCGCGGCCGCCAGCTCAGCGAGACGCGCCTGGCCTGGCACTCTCGCCTCGTGCGTGAGGACTGCACGCAGCGCTCCGTACGTGCGCAGGTGGCGCGTCAGCGCTCGGGTGTCGATCTCGGTGATCGCCGGCACCTTCCACCGCCTCAGGTATTCATCCAAAGAGGCTTCGCTCGACTGGTGGCTGGGGTCGGGGCACGCCCACCGGACGATGAGCGCTCGAGCCCACGGCCGCGACGACTCGGCGTCCGCGTCACGCACTCCATAGTTGCCCTGCAGCGGGTACGTCATGCACACCATCTGGCCTGCGTACGACGGGTCGGTCAGCACCTCCTGGTAGCCGGTCATGGCGGTGTTGAAGACGACCTCTCCCTCGCCGCGGACCTCGGCACCCAGCGCGACGCCGACGAATGCTCGGCCGTCCTCCAGCACGAGCGCGGCGAAGCGCTTCTTAGCCGGCAACGATCACCGCCTGGTCGACGCCGTCGTCTTCCGCGATCAGGACCTCGATCCGCTCGGCATCCGAGGTGGGCACGTTCTTACCGACGTAGTCGGGGCGGATCGGCAGCTCGCGGTGGCCGCGGTCGACCAGAACAGCCAGCTGGATCGCCCGCGGACGTCCGAAGTCCATCAGCGCATCCATGGCCGCTCGCGCGGTGCGGCCGTGATGGATCACGTCGTCGACGAGGACGACGACCTTGCCGGCAACGTCTGGCATGTTCGAGGTGGCGCGGTGGGCAGGTTGACGCAGATGGCGGTCATCGCGATGTTCGCTGATGTCAAGCGAACCGACCGCAACCGGCGCCTTCTCCAGCTCCATCAGCTTGGCCGCCAGGCGCACGGCGAGGTGGTCGCCTTTGGCCAGGATGCCGACCAGGACGACATCCTCAGTGCCGCGATTCCGCTCCACGATCTCGTGAGCGATGCGAGACAGCGAACGGCGGATCTGGTCTCCGTCCATGACCGTGGCTTTGAGCCGGCCCTGCGTAATGCTCATGCCAGCAATCGGTCCAGCAGCGCCATCCGAACGTGGAGCCCGTTGCGCGCCTGCCGGAAATAGGCCGCTCGGGAATCATCATCGACCTCTGGCGCGATCTCGTCGACGCGTGGTAGCGGGTGCATCACGATGGCGTACTTGCGCATCTGCTCTAGCGAATGCTTGTCGATGCGGTACACGCCTTTGACCGCGTCATAGGCCGCCACGTCGGAGAACCGTTCCTTCTGGATGCGCGTCATGTACACGACGTCAACCTCTGGAAGCACCGACTCGAGGTCCTCGGTTTCGACCCAAGGAATTTTGTTCTCGTCGAGGTGGGCCTTCAGGTCATCGCGCATGGAAACCAGCGGCGGTGCCACGAACCAGATCTGGATTTCCTTGAACTTGCTGAGC
>CATPBO010000136.1 GCA_955652835.1 Candidatus Dormiibacterota bacterium | reverse complement strand
TGTAGTTCGCGCTAGTTCCTGAGACCGCCCGGATTCCGCTCGTTTGACGCCAGCGGTGCGCTTGCGGTGCACCGATTCCGCTTGTTTGGCGCCAACGGCGCTCCTCATGGCTGAACGGAGGAGCGTGCGCAGGCTGGCCAGCTCGCGGCTGTTGAGGCGGCCCAGAGGGCCCGAGTGGTTCGTCAGCTGCTCCCAGAACGCCTGCCGCCTGCATCCCTGCTCTTGAGCACATGCAGAACTGGCTGGCCGACCTGATGCGAGCAGCCTAGGAGAGGAGTCTCAAAAACCCCCGCGAACTACATCTAGCCGGCCCTCGGAACGCTCTTGACGACTCTCAGGTTGGCTTCACGCTGCTTCAGCAGCCGCGTCCGCTTCCATCGCTGGGACCACAACGAGCCGCCCCAGAACACCAGCACAAACACCGCCATGACGGCCTGCACGCCGGCCACGGCGAAGAATGAAGCTTCGATGCCGTAGCCGTTTCTCCTCAAACCAACCGCGAGAAGACCGGCTCCAAAGCCAAGCACGGGACGGATCGCCCACGATCCTGGCAGCAGGCGCCGGTCCGAGAGCAGCAGCGCGGCGACGAACCACATCGGTCCGCTGTCGAGCTGGAAGGCGTAATCCCAATGAAATGCATAAATGGGAACGAGCGCGCCGAGCAGGAATGAGACGAGCACGACGATGCTCACGCGACGGGCGTATGCGAACCATGCAGCACCGATCGCGACCGCGAGCATCGAGGTAGCGAACACGGGGCCGGGCACGTTGCCTACGTAGAGACGGATCGGGTCGATTGGGGCAGAGGCTGGGCTGAAGAAGTGGAACCAGATGCTGATCGGGTCGCCGAATGCCTTGCCGCTCGCCGGGTTCACGTAAACGAATGGCGCGCCCCGCGTGACAAGCGCGACGCATGCATATGCAAACAAGCCGGTTTGCGCACGGATCGCCGGTATGTAGCGTGACCGAAGCAGCTCGAGGACCACGGCGAGGACTGCGATCTCGATCGACGTGATGAGCCCTGCGCCGACTCCGACGAGGGCAACGCCAAACACGGCCGCGATCAGCGGGCTCGCCTGCGTTCGCGGAATGTGTTTGCGCCACAGCCAGTACGCCGCAATCTGCCCAGCTGCCCCGAGGGCGAGGGCGACCGCAAGCATCTCCGTGGCCGGAACCTTGAAGATGACCAGGCCTGCGATCACCGGCGGGGCCAGCGCGATACCGGTGATCAGGTCATTCGGCAGCGAAGCCGGTTTGAATGCGGCGCGGTCCAGTAAGGCCGCGGCTCGACGCAGCACCCAGGGATTGTAGGCAAACAGGCCCGGGTGGCGAAGGGTCGCCGACAACCCGGCTTGGGTGATAATCGGCACGCTCGTGTCGCTTCCTCGCCCACGTCTTGCCGCGACATTGGTGGCGTTGTGGATGGTCACGGTAGCCGCCAGCGCCGTCTTTGCCGACGCCCTTGCACCTTCAACCTGGGTGGCGATGAAGCCGCTGCCACATCAGGGACATTCGGCGATCTTCGGGCTGGCCGTCGATCCGGCGAACAATCAGGTGCTGATCGCGGGCAACTCCGAGGGCTCCTTGCTCAGAAGTACCAACGGCGGTTCGACGTGGACGTCTGCGCACAGCGGCAAGGCTGTTGCGACGACCATCATGTTCAGCCCGTTCACGCCTGGATTCGTGCTTGCCGGCACGCGAGGGAGCGGCGGGCTGGTGAGCAAGGATGGCGGTGCAACCTGGTCTGTGGCGAACGGCCTCGATGGCCGGATCGTGCGCACCTTCGCGTTTTCCCTCACCCTCGTCGCTGCCGGCACCGACAAAGGCGTCTTCGTCAGCCAGGACGGCAGCTCGTGGTCACAGTCTGGACTCGCGAACGCGAGCATCGATGCGCTCGCCGTGGCCGCCGTCCACACCCCCATCCGAATGCTCGCGGGCTCCGATGGACCGCTTTCAGCTGGAACCCTGCCGATGTTTCAGACTGCGGATGGCGGTGCGACCTGGTCAGCGCTCAATCCCGCCATCAGCGGCACGTACGTCGTCAAGCTCGCCGCCGGTCCACTGCCGCCGGTCGGTGACACCCGGCCCTTGATCGCCGGCACCAACGCCGGACTGTTTGCGTCCACCGACAACGGCGTCTCATTCGCGCCGTTGAGTGGAGGAAACCAGCTGCCGCCGACCGACTACTCGCAGGTCGCCTTCATCACAGATCACTTCGATCGTTTTTATGTTGCAAGCGATGGGGGCGGCTCCGGTGCAGGCGGGCTCTGGCGCACGAACGACGCCGGTCAGACGTTCATTTCGCTTGTGCCGCCGATGCGATCGATCACCGCCCTGGCAGTTTCGAATGACGAGTCTCCGACCCTTTACGTGGCCACTTTCCGGCCGTCCGATCACGTCGCCGCTCTGTGGATCTACCGGGACACAGGCGGCACGCCGCAAGGGCCCTTCGGCGCGCCAACGGGGGTTGCGAGCGGGAGCCGGACTTCTCATGAATCCGCTGGAGGCTCAAGCGTGCTGGACATCTTCAAGTCGTCGCAGACTCCTTACATCGGACTTGGCCTTGGAGCATTGGCGATCGTTCTTCTCGCGGTCGTCTCCCACCTGCGGAGCCGCCGCCGGTGAGTCTGTACACTCGCTCCACGTGGCCACACCCCACGAGCGTTTGCGAGAGCTGGGACTCAAGCTGCCCGCACCGCCCGCGGCCGTGGCGTCGTACGTACCCACGCGATTGGTGCCGATCGGTGAAGGCCGCGCCTTGCTTTACGTCGCGGGCCAGGTCCCGGTCGTGGACGGAAAACGCCTAACTGGTCGCTGCCCTGACGAGGTGAGCTTGGAGGACGCCCAGGCGAGCGCACGAATCTGCGCGCTCAACATACTGGCGCAGATGGACGCCGCCGCCGGCCTGGACAACGTGGAACAGGTGACGCAATTGGTCGGCCTTGTCCTGTCCGCCGACGGTTTCGGCGATCAGCCGAAGGTGATCAACGGGGCCTCCGACCTCATGGTGGATGTGCTGGGCGAAGCAGGCCGCCACACAAGGGTCGCGGTGGGCACCAATGCGCTTCCGTTCTCGGTGACAGTCGAGATCGCGGCGGTGGCGGTTGTCCGAACCCGCTGAGGCCCGGCCGCCCGAACCGGGCCTAGAGGGCCCGGAGCGTGCGGTGCGCACCGTGACGTTGCGCAGGCTGCGCCGCCCGCGCGTGATCCTCATCGGCAGCATCCTCTACCTCGCGCTGATCTTTGGCGTGATGCTCTGGCGGGGCATCTCGATCGAACCAGAGTGGGTGGTCCTTGCGCTCAGTGTGATCGCGATCGCGCTCGGTCGTGCGCGGACCTTCGTCGCGGACTGGGGACCATTTCTAATCCTGTTCTTCGGATATGAGGCGATGCGAGGTTTCGCGGGTCAGACCGGCTTTGCGCCTCACGACCTTTCTGGTCTCGAGCGGGCTGTGTTCGCCGGAACGCTGCCCACAATCACCCTCCAGCATGCCTTCTATCGACCGGAGACCGTCAGCCCGCAAGACATCATCGCCATGTTCTTCTACTTCATGCACTTCCCACTCCCGATCGCAGTAGGTTTTGTTTTCTGGGTTCGCAGCCGGGAGCATTTCCGCAGGTTCATTGCCGCGCTTCTGCTGATGGCGCTGCTCTCGTTCATCACGTATCTGTTCTGGCCTTCAGCGCCTCCCTGGTACCAGTTCATGGAAGGCGTCGTGCCAGATAAGGTCGCCGTCCACAAGATCCTCAACGAGACCGTTGAAAAGCTCTGGGGCAACAACTACGTCGTCTCGCCGCTTTATTCGCACCTCAACCCCAACAAGTTCGCGGCGTTTCCGTCACTCCATGCAGCGTTTCCAGCCCTGGCCGCGGTCTACGCTTGGTCGAGGTATCGCGCACTCGCCGTCGGACTGATCCTGTGGACCACTGCTGTCCTGCTGTCCATCGTGTATCTCGGCGAGCACTACGCCGTCGATGCGCTGGATGGATTTCTCTACGTGGCGGTGGCGACGCTCATCGTCGAAGCTTTCAACCACTGGCGCGGCCATCGGCGACCCGCGGTGAAAAAAACTCCTACGCCTGCCAGACCTTCCGCATGATCGTGCGGGCGAGCTTGTCGGGGTCGTGGTGCGACGGCAGCCTCACATTGACCACATCCGAGGCGATGAAGCGGACCTCGGGGTGCCTGTTCACGTCGACGGGCTTGAAGATGACCAGCGATTGCCCGCCGGTGGGCGCGTGAGAGGTGTTGGAGTTGACGAGCACGAAGTCGAACAGATTGGTGCCGATGTGCTCGCGAATCACGCGTAGGTAGTCGTCGACGGCGTATCCCTCGGTCTCACCGTTCTGTGCGGCGAGGTTGCAGATGTAGACCTTCAACGCCGGCGAAGCCTTGATGGCCTCGACCATTCCCTCCACCAGGAGATTGGGCATGATCGACGTGTACAGGGATCCTGGCCCGACGATGATCAGCTCGGCGTTGAGGATGGCCTGGGCAGCCTCGGGGTTGACCTGGGCGCCATCCGGCTTGAGGAAGACGTGGCTGATCGGCGCGTTCTGTTTCGGAATCTTCGACTCGCCTTCAACCGTGCCGCCATTGATCGAGGCGACCAGCGTCACGTCCTGCAGCGTCGACGGCAGGATGGTGCCTTTCACAGCGAGGACCTTGCCCGATTCACGCAGCGCGTGCTCAAAGTTCCCGGTGACGTCGGCCATGGCCATGATGAACAGGTTTCCGAACGAGTGGCCGTTCAAGGAACCTTCCTTGAATCGGTGATCGAAGAGCTGCTTCATCAACGGCTCTGCGTCTGCGAGCGCGATGAGGCACTGGCGGAAGTCGCCCGGGGGCAGGATTCGGTACTCATCGCGCAGCCTTCCGGAGGATCCGCCGTCGTCCGCCACGGTCACGATCGCGGAAAGGTTCGAGGTGTACTGCTTCAGACCTCGGAGCAACGAGCTCAAGCCGGTGCCTCCGCCAATTGCGACAATGCGAGGACCGCGACCACGTAGGCGGAACGCGTGGATGATCTCGACAACGCTGCTCGTGCTGTTGCCGGGCAAAAACGGACCCAGCACGGATTGCGTGAGCTTCAGATAGCTGAAAAGCAACAGGCCAACCCCGAAGATCCCAAAGATGACCGCACGAGCCCAGTAGGGCAAGAACTGCAGTGTGATGTAGTAGAACTCGCGCGGGAGGGTGCCGATCTTGTAGATCTCTTTCAGTGCGTACGCGACGCCGAGCACCAGCACCAGCTCGGCTGCCATGAGCAGCAGGAGCCAACGCTTGATCCGGAGACCAGGCGTGAGCCACCGCAGCCAACGCGTCGTGGATTGGAGCCTTGTGGCCATCTACCCCGAGTGCAACAACGGATTCAAAACGTGCAAGGTTACTTTGGTACTACGCTTCACTGAAGTATGCGGACTTTACGACGCATCCGGCGGCTCGTGCGGTTCGCCGCATTCGGCCTGGTGGTGGCGGCGGTTGCGACCGAGCTGTCCAAGCCAGAGTCTGAGCGGACCTGGGAGGGACGGGTGTTCGGCCTCGTCCCGTACGATTTCCGGCCTCCGACCTGGCAGCGCATCCGGGACGCTTACTGGAACCCGAGCTCCGACCACCTTTTGAGCGAACGCGTGTTCGGTGTCGGCTGGGCGATCAACCTCCACCGGGCCAAGACGCTCATGGAGGACGCCTTTGGCCGGCTGATGGGGAAGCGCGAGGCGCTTTCGATCAGGATGACGGTCCGTTCGGAGGGCTCCGGCAAGAAACCCGACGTCGTGATCACTCGGGAGTAGTGGCCAACCGGGTATTTGTTGCCAGGCGATAAGCTCACGCGAAGCTTAAGTTAGGGCGCCTCATGGGATGAAAAGAAGAAGCCCCGCGGGGGGTAAAAACCGCGGGGCCTCAGAGGGTCGACAGCGCGATGGTCCCAATCTTGGCGTAACAAAATCAGCAACAATTTGCCACCCGGTCTCTTGGCTCTCAACTCGGCCGGCCAGGGCTCGCCGCTCAACCAGGCGGTAGCTGGAACAATGAAGCACACGCAGCAGCTTTGGGGAGTGGCGCAACGGTAGCGCAGCTGACTCTGGATCAGAAGGTTGAAGGTTCGAATCCTTCCTCCCCAGCCAAATCACCCCTTCCTACTCTTCGTGGAGAACAGGACTTAGCTCAGATTCAGGAACCGGATCACATCCCTCTCATCCGCCTTCAGGGCGGAGGCGGCTGACCGAGTAAGCCGCCCGAACGGCTTCAGCACTACACTGCCCGCGCGAATCGACCAGGTGGCGGCGGCGCGGCCGCGGA
>CATPBO010000135.1 GCA_955652835.1 Candidatus Dormiibacterota bacterium | reverse complement strand
GCCTTAACCACGCCCGCCACGGAGTATGTGGTGCCGAGGATCTCCCAGGGCATTCCCTTGAGCCGCCCGGTGAAGATCTTGGCCATCGAGTCCAGCTGATCGTCTTTGATGTTCTCGGGCACGATGAAAACGACCTTGCCGTTACCCTCATGGATCGCCTTTGGCCAGTCGATTACAGCCGCGCACGTGATCCCAGTCAGGTCGACGTCACCGCATTTGCCCTCTGCGATCACGCAGCCCACGAATGCTTTGCAGCTGCCGTCGGCTGAGCTCGGGAAGCCGGCAAAGTTGCATGTGCAGCCAGGGTTACAGTTGCAGAACTCGTAGCCGACGCCTTTCAGGTGCCACTTCGTCGCGGTTGCCACATCGGATCCACTCACCGCCATCTCATTTTCCCTCCTTACGCGTGAACGTTTGCCAGCCAGCCCAACACCGAAGGCTGCACGAAGACCGCGACCCCGAGCAAGGCGACGCCAGTCCCGGCTATGCGACTCACGGCGACACCATGCCGCCAGTTCTTCTCGAGCAGAAAGATCAGCGCCAGCCCCGCCATCCAGACCAGGTTCATCAGCCCGACCACCACGAGAACCGACATCAAGGCCCAGCAACAGCCGAGGCACCACGCGCCGTGTGAGGCACCTGCCCGCACGGCTCCGCGACTACCACTTCCGAAGTCGTGCGTCATGATGAAGGTCAGCGGGGTACGGCAGGCTCTAAGGCACGCTCCCTTCCAGGGTGTGAATTGATAGACGCCGGCCACCACGAGCACGATGCCCGCGACCGGCGCTACCCAGCCCGGGGCCGGGTCCATCAGGCTTCGGAAGCCGAGAAACGCAAGCAGCGGCACCAGCCCAATCGCCGTCCAGACTGCGAGGTACCCCGCGACGAAGACGGCCGTCGGCAGCCAGCCCTCTCCTCGGGCGCCAACCACCATGTGGTGCGCAAGCACCATAGGGGCCACGGTGGGCAGCATCATGGCCGCCATCATGGCCAGCCACATCGCCATGAAGACAGGCGCAGCCATGTCGTTGGGCATGCGTTGGCCAATCTCGGCGAGGCCGCTCACCATTGAGCCCATGTCAAACGCCTGCCGGGCCGTGATCGCCCAGGCGACAGCCGCCAGCGCGACCAAAACAGCGACCACCCCGGTCGTGGCTCGAGACTCGATGCCCCTGCTCGCGGACGCGCGAGGCCCCCCCATGGCGGCTACGTTAAAGCTTGACTGGCGAATGTCAATCCGGACACCAACCCCGCCGTGGGTGAGCCAACTCCGGCGTGCGTCGACTCGAAATCTCGGGCGCTCAGCATCAGCCGTCCCTGTCCCTTGCGCCGGCTCGGGGAAAGGTTTACCCCGTTGGGGCGGTTGGCATCCATGCTCCGTTCCTTTGCCGACCCCTTTCTGAGACTGCGAACTTACAGGGCGATTCCGCCGACCAGGTGACCTACCTCCGCCGTGACCGCCATCGCCAATCCGCCACCCACGCCTACCCTGATGGCTGCGCGCAGCATCGGAGCGCCCCCAGCACGAGCCCCAGCAATGCCAAGCGCCACCAAAGCAAATAAGGCGCTCGCGACCACCGCTGGCGTCCGAGCCCCGTTCGGGACCAGGATGCAAGCGAGAATCGGCAGGATTGCTCCGGCCGTGAAGCTCAGAGCGGAATAGACCGCCGCCTGCACAGGACGAGCCAGGATGGCTGCGAGGCCAAGCTCGTCACGAGCATGTGCGCCGAGGGCGTCAGAAGCCGTGAGCGCATCGGCGACCTTGTCGGCCAGCTCAGTCGAAAGTCCGCGGTTGACGTAGATCGCGGCCAATTCCCGCCGCTCACCTTCAGGATGCGCCCGCAGCTCGTCCCTCTCTTGCTTGAGGTCGGCTCGCTCGGTGTCCCGCTGCGAGCTGACGGACACGTACTCACCGGCGGCCATTGCCATGGCTCCGGCGACCAATGCTGCTATGGCAGCCGTCAGCACGAAACTCGTGGGGGCTCCGGATGCAATTACCCCGATTGCAACGCTGGCCACCGAAACGATGCCGTCATTGGCGCCGAGTACAGCGGCCCGCAGCCATCCGGCCCGCTGTCCACGGTGACGGACCCTGGTGGTGGTACCCACAGTGCGCGGGTCGGACCGGACGAGGCGAGGCGCCCCGTCCGGGATGATCTCAAGCAGAGACTGCTGCCGCAACCTTCGACTTCGTCCCGACAGAGACTGGAGTGCCGGTTAGAACGACCTTGAGCGCGTGGGTCTTGGCTGCGTCGGCGAACACGTCGTAAGCCTTCATGGCCTCGTCCATTGAAAAGCGATGGGTGGCCAGCACGGTAGGGTCGAGCCTGCCGCCCTGAATCAGTGACAGGAGCTGAGGGATGGTGCGCGTGTCCACCAGACCTGTGGTGATGGTGACGTCCTTGATCCAGAGTTTCTCCAGGTGAAGGGTCACGGACTTGCCATGCACGCCCACGTTGGCGAGCTTCCCACCGGCGCGAATCAGCTCCGCCGCCAGCTCAAAGGTGGCTGGGATTCCGACCGCCTCGACGGCCACATCAGCACCAAGACCGCCGGTCAGTTCGAGAACGAGCTTGACCGCATCCTCGCGGCCGTTGTTGATAGTTACGTCAGCGCCGAACTCCTTCGCCTTCGCGAGCCGGCCGTCGTCGAGGTCGATCACGACGATCCGAGCCGGCGTGTACAGCTTCGCCGTCATGACCGCCGCCAGGCCGATCGGGCCCGCGCCGACGATGGCCACGGTGTCGCCCGGTCTCACGCCACCGTTCAGGACGCCCACCTCGAAGGACGTCGGAAGGATGTCTGACAGGAAAAGAACCTGCTCATCGGTCAGTCCTGCCGGAACCTTGTAGAGGGAGTTGTCCGCGAACGGTACCCTGGCGTACTCCGCCTGGAGTCCATTGATCAGGTGGCCGAAGATCCAGCCGCCTCCGCCGGTGCACTGGCCGTAACGGGCCTCCTTGCAGAATCGGCAGCTGCCACATGAGGTGATGCAGGAAACCAGTACGTGGTCACCGATCTGAAAGTTGGTAACGCTCGCGCCGGTTTCGACAATGGTGCCGACCGCCTCGTGGCCGAGTATGGTGCCCGGCTTGCACGTGGGCACATCGCCCTTGAGGATATGAAGGTCGGTGCCACATATCGTCGCGGTGTCGATCTTGACGATGGCGTCGGTCGGCGACTGGATGGTCGGGTTGGGGACTGTGTCCCAGGACCGCTGTCCGGGACCGTGATAGACAAGTGCCTTCATGTCGTTTCCTTTTCTTTTAACTGAGACCGGCCTGCGCTGGCGTCACACCGCCGATCTTCAGCCTGTTCTTGCCGGCCCACTGGTTCGAGGGCCGAAGGTCCCGTCCCCTTTGGGACAGGAGTCACCAGCCTCAGGACCGAGCCTGATTCAGATCGCCTTGAAGTGGCGCTGCCGCGACGCCGGTGCCGCCGCAACGGCTGCCGTGTCATCCCAGCTGTAGGTCAGCTCGTCGATAACGCCCACCACGCCATCGAGCTCGCGGGTCAACCGGGTCAGTATCTCGGCGTCGCTCTTCCGGTCGACCTCGCCTGAAAGCGTGGCGACGTTCCAGCAAACGTCGACACCAATAGCGTCGTATGAGGCCATAAGAACCGCGGGGATCAGCTCGCCTCGGATTTCCTCGCGCAGCTCCTCGTCGGTGCGAAGGAAAACCTTGAGCAGATCGCTGCGGCTCACGATGCCGGCAATCCGGCCACCATCGTTAACCACCACGAGGCGCCGAAGACTCTTGTCCTGCATCAGGCGGGCGGCATCGCCCAAACCGGTGTCGGATGCAACGGTGATCGCGGGAGACGTCATGACGTCCGAAGCGACGGTGCCGTCGCCTTTCGCCCTCTCGTTGCGGCGCCTTCGAACGTGGAGAAGGTCCCGTGAAGACTCCGCCCCGGCGCGCATCTGTTTGAGGAGAAGATCAGTCTCCGAAACAATTCCGATCGGGACGCCCTGTTGGTCGACGATTGGAATCGCGCTGACCCTGTTCTCCTCGATCAAACGAACCAGCAGCTTGAATGGTGTCAGCGGGGTCGCTACGTGGACATGCTTTGTCATCACGTCCGATACGGTCCTGTGGCGGGGCAGCCTACTCATGACAGCGCCAATCCGCCTGTTAGAGAAGGTTGCATTGCGGCACGGATTTGCTCGTGTGATACCGAGCCTAGGACCATGCTCGCCAGGTCGCCCATCCGACTCGATCCGCTCACGATCAGATCAACGTTCCAGGTGTCGGCGACCCTTGCGATCACATCGGCTGCCGGGCCTGGCTGGGTCACGACGCCTCTGGCCGAGATTCCAGCTTTCTCGAGCAGCTTGATTACCTTTGCGATGGTCGCCAGGGTCCCATCCTCAGTTTCGGAACAGAACTGCCCCGCATGAACCACCAGCACCAGGCAATCGGGTGCGGAGGCGACAGCAACCACCGCGCGCGCCGCCTGACCGAGGTCGTCGCCGCAGGCAATGGCCAGGAGCAATCGCTGAGGCGGCCTTGCAGTCGCGGTCCGGCTTCGGACGATCAGCAGCGGGCAGTCGACCGCGGAGAGGAGCTGGTGGCTGATGCCCTGATTGAGCATCGACTGCCAGGTGGAGAGCCCACGCGAACCGACTACCACCAGGTCGGCCTCGAAAGTCTTGGCAGTAACCACCACGCCGGCGGCAACGTGATCGCTGTCGGCCCGAAGAATCGCACCCTCGGCGCGAACTCCGGCAGCTGTGAGGCGCGCCACGGTTGCATCGAGCAGCTGCCTGGCTTCGCTTCGCACGTCTACGTCCCAGGCACAATGGCGCTGGCGGATGTCAAGGTTCCACACGTTCACAACACGAACTTCGGCACGCGACCCTCGAGCGAGGGCGATTGTCGCATCGACCGCCGCCTCCGCATGCTGGCTGCCATCGGTGGCGAGGACAATCTTGTCCAACCCCTTCAAGGTATCCATGACCAAAGGGTCCCACCAGTCCGGCACCCACCATAGGGCTGTAGGTCCCCATTTGAAGGGGTCGTACGGCGGTCTGCGCCATCAGCGCCGGCTGGCGTAGATTCGCGCACCATGACCGAGCGGAGAGATCGCAAGGACGTGCTCCTGGAGGCCGGTCTCGCCCTCGCCTCAGAGCTTTCCCTTCCTATCGTGCTGCAGCGCATCGTCGACCTGGCGGCTGAGGTCACGGACGCCCGCTATGGAGCGCTCGGGGTGATCGCAGACGAAGAGCTGGTTGAGTTCATCACGACCGGAATGCCGGCGAAGCAGCGGCGGGACATCGGCCCTCTTCCGCGAGGTCGCGGGGTCCTTGGCCTGCTCATCAAGGAACCTCGACCCGTCCGAATCAGCAACATTGGGGACCATCCGCTGTCCGTCGGGTTTCCGCCGAATCACCCGCCAATGCACTCATTCCTCGGTGCTCCTGTGCAGGCGATGGGCAGAGTTTTCGGCAACATCTACCTCGCCGAGAAGCGAAGTGCGCATGAGTTCAGCGATGAGGATCAGGAATCGCTGATTGTGCTGGCCACCCAGGCCGGCGTGGCGATTGCCAACGCATCTCTTTACGAAGAGACGCGGCTGCGAGAGCGCTGGCTCAACGCGCTTCGCGACATCACGAACGACATCCTCAGCGGCGCTGATGCGGCATCGATACTGGTGGACATCGCAGAGCGTGCCCGCGAGCTTGCAAGGGCAGACGCGGCAACGATCGCGATCGCGGGATCGACCCCTGATCAGCTGGTGGTGACTGTGGCGGTCGGGGCCCGGGCGCGCGAGCTGCAAGGTCAACCGGTGCCTGCGCTTGGCTCGATTTCGGGTGATGTCATGCGCACAGGCAAGCCGCTTGTCCTTGAGGATGCCAGCTCCGACCCCCGTGCCCATCAGCGGATCGTCCAGCTCGGGCGCCATGGACCTGCGCTCTACGTGCCCCTCCGAGTCAGAGGCCGCGCCACGGGAACGCTCATGGTCGCGAACCTGAAGGGTGGTCGCCCATTTGACAAGCAGACGCTCCAGCTGGTGGAAACATTTGCTGACCAGGCGTCAGTTGCGATCGAGTACGGGCGAGCCCAGACTGATCTCCGGCGCCTCGGTCTCATGGAGGAGCGGGAACGCATCGCCATGGAGCTCCACGACGGCATCATCCAGTCCGTCTTTGCAGTCGGGATGGGACTCCAAGGCACCGCTCTTCTGGCCGGCTCGCCAGAAACGGCGGCCCGTATCGAAAACGCGGTCGACGAGCTGGATGTCGTGATACGCGACCTTCGCAACTACATCTTCGGGCTGCGGCCCGGCATCCTCGCCGACCGCCACCTCGACGGGGCCCTCCGAGAGTTGGCCAACGAAATCCAAAAGCGAGGCAGCACGCAGGTCGACGTCGAGGTGGACGCCGAGCTCGCAGCCACCGTTTCGTCACGGTCGCAGGAGCTCGTGCAGCTCACGCGCGAAGCTCTCTCCAATGTCGCGCGTCACGCTCAGGCGACCCACTCCGTTGTGCGACTGGCTCGCGAGGGCTCGACCGCCGTCCTGATGATCGAGGATGACGGTGTCGGGTTCGACGTACGCACCGATGACGCCGGCAATGGGCTCCGGAACATGCGGGAGCGCGCTGCGGCGATGGGCGGGACCCTGCGCGTCACGAGTAGTGCCGGAAAGGGAACCAAACTGCGCCTCACTTTCCCCGTGGGCGGAATGCGACCATAGACCGCGTGGCAAAGGATCGTCTCCGTGTGCTCCTGGTCGACGACCATGAAGTCGTCCGCGATGGAGTGAGATCCCTGATCAATGCGAACGACGACCTCACTGTCGTCGGAGAGGCAGGATCAGTGCGCGAAGCGATCGATCAAGCGGTCCTGACCAAACCCGATGTGGTCGTCATGGATGTCCGCCTCGCCGATGGCAGCGGCATTGAAGCCACCCGCGAGATCCGAGCCCGACTGGAAAAGACCCAGGTGCTCATGCTGACGTCTTTCGCCGACGACGAGGCGCTCTTCGCGTCGATCATGGCCGGCGCCGCCGGCTATGTGCTCAAGCAGATCCGCGGTGGCGAGCTGATCCGCGCCATCCGCGAGGTGGGCGCCGGTAAGAGCCTTCTCGATCCCGAGGTGACACGATCCGTCCTGGATCGGCTGCGCAAGGGAAAGACCATGCGCGACGAGAAGCTTGCCCGCCTGTCCGCGCAGGAGGAACGCATCTTGACCCTGATCGCGAAGGGCCAGACCAACGGCCAGATCGGGAAGGAGTTGAAGCTGGCCGAGAAGACCATCAAGAACTACGTGTCCACGATCCTGTCCAAGCTGGAGGTTGCGCGCCGGGCGGAGGCCGCCGCCTATCTCGCGCGACACACGACAACGCCGGGGTCGTAACGCGCCCAGGCCCGCTACGCCCAGGTCTCGGATCGAACTAGAGTCTCGAGTCGCCCGGCGATCGACTCCGCAAGGTCCCTCACCGTAGCTTCTGCCACCTTGTGCATCAGCCCATCGTCGAGATGCTTGCCCAGGCTGCCGAGCGGCGGCTGGTACATGCCGCAGACGGTAAGCTTCGTGTTTCGACTATCGACGGGCGCGAGCTCGATCTTTCCAGTCATCACCGGAAACAGCCGTGGAACAGATCTCGCCCGCCAGGAGACTGGAACCTCGGTCCAGCTGCCGGCTGCCACCGGTTCACCGAATTCGACGTCGACCTTCTTGCGGATCCCGATTCCGGCGACCAGCGGGCCGACGGCAGCCTGGCTCGGTTCCTCGAGGCGTGGGAACCACTCGCCAGGACCCCTGGCGAGGGCCACGCTGACCGCCAAAATTGGGCTGTCGATGTGAACCGAGTGGTGTACGAACACCTCTAGAGCATCGACCCAAACTCGAGAGACCACAGGGGCCGATGGTCACTGATCACATGGGCCGAATGGCCCGCCGGTTTGGCCGCTCAGCCGGCCGTGGGTTTTCGGTCGCCGCCACCGAGCCGGCGGATCAGCGCGCGCACAGGATCGAAATGCACGTCGTCCATGCGCTCCTTGAGCGGGATGATCGCGTTGTCGGTGATGTGAATGTGCTCTGGGCAGACCTCGGTGCAGCATTTGGTGACGTTGCAGTAACCGATCCCCGCCTTACCCTTCAGCAGCGGTCGGCGGTCCAGGACGTCCTTCGGATGCATCTCGAGACTTGCGATCCGGACCATGAAGCGGGGACCCTGGAAAACCCCTTTCAGGTCGTGCTCCCGCAGGACGTGGCAGACGTCCTGGCACAGGAAGCATTCGATGCACTTGCGAAATTCCATCACGCGTTCGACGTCCTCCTGCTGCATCCGCCACGGCTCGCTGGTCGAGAGATCCTTGTCGGACGGCGTAAATGGCGCAATCTGCCTGTTGACCTCG
>CATPBO010000134.1 GCA_955652835.1 Candidatus Dormiibacterota bacterium | reverse complement strand
GAGCGAGTCAGGCGCGATCTAACAAAATTGCCGCCTGTCGCGCGAAGGGCGGCGGAAATGGACGTCAAGATCATCGAGAGCCAGATGGACGGCTACCAGAAACGGCTCGACCTTTGGTACAAACGGATCTGGGATCTCAATGGCCTATGGCTCGATCCGCAAGGGCGCGTGATCCGCTACAAGGGTCGGGAGGCGACGCTGACCGTCCGAGAATTTCAGCTCCTTCAGTTTCTGCTCGCCCATCCTCACCGGTACTTCACCGTGGCCCAAATCGTCGGCCAAGCCTGGGCCGAGCCAGACCTCTTCCCGGAAGAAGTCCGAAACTACGTGCTGCGGTCGCGAAAGGTCATAGCGGCTCTGGAGATCCCGTGCGATATCGTCAACCGGCTCGGGCGAGGCTACTCCCTGGAGTTCCGGGCCGAAAAGTAGCGATCTCCCGGCGGGCGCAATAATTGACCGCCGGCAATGAACCGGCAGAGGGGGGTGCCATGGAAAAGAGAAAGGATCAGTCTCGATCTCGGCTGCGAGCCAGACTGCCCCGAATCCTGGTCGTCGACGCCAATGCGGGTTACCGCTCCGTCATCTCGCACGTGGTCGAGCTGGCCGGAGGGGAATTTGAGAGTGTGGCTGAGTTCGATGCCGCGAGGCGTCAGCTCGAGAGGTCCACGAGGTTCGACCTGGTCATACTCGGCATGAGCGCCGACTCACGCGTAACCCCCAAACAGCTCGGGGAGCTGAGGGCTGAGGCCCGGTGCCCTTTCATCCTGCTCGACGAGTCGTCCGACGACGCCGGAGCAACTCTCGAGACCTACGAAGCGGGTGCGAGCCAGGTCCTGCCAAAGCCTTTCGTACCGGACGCTCTGATCGGCGCGATCAAGTCGGAGCTGCGCGGGCCTGACCTCGCCTCAGTGGTATCGATAGCAACCAAAATCGAATTGGGGGGCCTCGTCTTTGACGCCAAACAGCGGTCGGTCAAGAACGGTGAGACCAATGTCTCCTTGACGAAGCGCGAGTGGCAGCTGCTGTCTTTTTTCCTGACCAATCCGAATCAATTCTTCGCCGCCGAGGATGTGGCGCTGCCGGCCTGGGGCCCCGAAGCCTCGATCGAGCAATTTCGCACTTACGTGGCGCGTCTTCGGCAGAAGCTTTCGCCGTTCAAGGACGTGTGCTCGGTGGTAAACGAGAAGGGCAAGGGTTACCGCCTGGTGCTCCAGCAGCCGAAGCTCCCCGCGGCCTAGGATCGCCCGGAACAGCCACCTGGCCAGAGCCCGGCGACGAGCTAGGCGGAAGCTCTTTATGCTTCACGCTCATCGACGCACGGTGGATTGCAGTCGCGCGGGGTGATGAGCCGGCCGACCTGGTACTGGCAGGCGGTCGCGTGCTCTCGGTCTTCACGAAGGAATGGCTGAACCTCGACATCGCCATCAAAGACGGCTACGTGGTCGGCCTCGGCCACTACGAGGGGCGCGAACGACTCGACGTGTCCGACGCCTATCTCGTTCCCGGGTTCATCGATGCGCACATGCACATCGAATCTTCCAAGCTCATGGTGGACGAGTTCGCGCGAGCCGTCCTCGTGCACGGGACCACAACGGTAGTTGCGGATCCGCACGAAATCGCCAACGTGCTGGGGACCGACGGCGTCCACTGGCTCCTGGACTGCTGCGCCGATCTGCCGCTCGACGTCTATGTGATGGCGTCATCGTGCGTTCCAGCCTCACGTTTCGAGTCACCCCGACGGCCGTTCACCGCAGGTGACATTGAAAGCCTGCTCCGGCGCCACCGCACCATCGGCGTCGCGGAGATGATGAACTTCCCCGGAGTCATCGCCGGCCTCGAATCGGAGCTGGCGAAGCTCGAGACTGGCCTCACCGACCACGTCGACGGACACGCTCCTGGTGTCACGGGCTCCGGACTCAACGCCTACATCGCCGCCGGCATACGCTCCGACCATGAGGCGACCACATTTGAGGAAGCCCTCGAGAAGCGGCGCCTGGGCATGTGGATCATGCTGCGCGAAGCGTCGATAGCGCGCAACCTGCGCGACTTGCTTCCGCTCGTCAAGCGCTACGGCAGCGAACGATGCATGTTTTGCACAGATGACCGGGAGCCGGACTTCATCGTCGAGCAGGGACACATCAATCAGATGGTTCGCGTCGCGGTCGAGGACGGGATCAGTCCAGAGGACGCGGTGATCATGGCGACGATCAACCCCGCTACTTATCACCGGCTGTGGCATCTTGGCGCGGTCGCGCCCGGCTACCAGGCAGACATCCTCGTCCTGGACGACCTGCGCTCCTTTAAACCTCGACAGGTCCTGAAGCGCGGAGCGGCGCCTCGTCTCGTCAAGCTCGAGGTGCCTGACTGGGTGACCAAGACGGTGAACTTCGCGCCACTCGACGACAGCTCATTTCGGGTTCCGTCCGGTCCGAAAACGATTCGCGTCATCCGCGTCATCCCGGCACAGCTCTTGACCGTTGCCGATTCTTTCGAACCGCGTGTCCAGGATGGCTCCTTGATCGCCGATGCGGCGCGTGACCTGGTCAAGATCGCGGTTATCGAGCGTCACCACGCGACTGGGCGGATCGGCCTCGGGTTTGCCACCAACGTCGGGCTTCAGCGCGGCGCCTTCGCCTCCACCGTCGCGCATGACGCGCACAACGTGGTGGTCCTTGGCATGAGCGACCACGACATGGCCGTCTGCGCAACCCGCATGGCCGAGATCGGCGGAGGAATCGTCATCGCCGACGGCGGCAGCGTCGTCGAAGAGTTGCCGCTTCCAGTCGCCGGCCTGATGAGCGACCGCCCGCTGGCCGAGGTGCACGAGCGCCTGCGCTCGATGGAGCACCGCCTCGCCACCATGGGAGTCACGATGGCGGCGCCCTTCATGACCTTGAGCTTTCTGGCCTTGTCGGTGATACCCGAGCTGAAGATCACCGATCGTGGGCTGGTCGACGTCACTCGCTTTGAGCTGGTGCCGCTGGGGATTGACTGATGGCGTCGACCTGTTCAACGCACTGTCCCCCGAGGAGGCGGAGCGCCGCCTCTACTCCTGTTTCGCGAATCGCGCCTGGGCGGTCCGTGTCGCGGCGTGCCGGCCGTTCCACGATCTGACCGGGTTGCTGGCGTCCGCCGAGTCGGCCTGGTCGGAGCTCGTGGCTGCCGATTGGCTCGAGGCGTTCGCCGCCCATCCGCGAATCGGTGAGCGTGGCGGCCATTCGCCTTCCTCTTCCGAACGCGAGCAGAGCCAGATCAATCAAGCGTCAGGTGACACGCTCGCTGCCCTGGCGGCGGAGAATCGCCGTTATGAGGCGCGCTTCGGACACGTATTCCTCATCTCGGCCAGCGGACGCAGCGCGGAGGAGATGCTCGAGGCGCTGCGACAGCGTATGGGAAACGACGCGGCCACCGAGCTCCACGTTGCCGCGGACGAGCAGCGCAAGATCGCGCGGCTCCGACTCGAGCAGGTCTTGAAGACGTGAGCATCTCCACCCACGTGCTTGACACGATGCGAGGCTCTCCTGCCGCCGGCCTCGCGGTGACGCTGCTCAAGCGCGGGCCTGACGGCGGATGGACGGTTATCGGCCGAGCGGTGACCGACGCCGACGGCCGAGCCCGCGAGCTGACCCATGAAGAGCTGGAGGTGGGGGAGTACCGGCTGGACTTCGATACTGAGCCGTACTTCGAGCGGTCGGGCCTAAGCGCCTTTTACCCGGAGGTGTCGGTGGCCTTCAATCTCGAAGACCCCGCTGGTCATCTTCACGTCCCGCTGCTGCTGAGCCCGTACGGCTACACCACCTACAAAGGAACCTAGGGGCGTCGTGACGATCATCCTTGGCGACAATCAGTACGGCAAGGCTGAGACGCATGTGGTGCGGATCACGAAGTCTGGTGCGGACGGCAAGACGCACGACATCAAGGACCTCACCGTCAGCATCGCGCTGGTGGGCGACTTTGCCGCCAGCCACCTGTCGGGGGACAACAGCAACATCGTCCCGACGGACACGCAGAAGAACACCGTGTTCGCCTTTGCGCGGCAGCCGGATGTGGGCGAAATCGAGGATTTCGGGCTACGCCTCGCGCGTCACTTCGTAGGTGAGTTTGCGTCCGTCCATCGAGCGCGCGTCTCGATCCAGGAGCATCCGTGGTCTCGGATCACGGTCGACGGCAAGCCTCATCCCCATACTTTCGTACGCGCGGGATCCGAGAAGCGCCTGGCCATGGTCACATGCACCGACGACGGAACCTGGGTGGTGTCAGGAATCACCGACCTGGTCATCCTCAAGTCCACCGGTTCGGAATTCACGGGCTACCCTAAAGATCGGTTTACGACGCTCGAGGAAACTCGCGACCGGGTGCTCGCGACATCCCTGGACGCGCGGTGGCGTCATGCGAGCGTTCAAGCGGACTGGGCTCAATCGTTTGCCGAAACACACCGGCTGCTGCTCGAGACCTTCGCGCTCAAGCACAGCCTCGCGATTCAGCAGTCGCTCTACGCGATGGGAGAGGCCGTGCTCAAGGCCCAACCTGAGGTGGCAGAGATCAGAATTTCAATGCCGAACAAGCACCACTTCGCCGTCGACCTCTCGCCCTTTGGGCTCACCAACGAGAACGAAGTCTTCTATGCGGCCGATCGGCCGTACGGTTTGATCGAGGGTACCGTCACGCGCGATGACGCGCCGGAGGCAGGCTTCGCCTGGTGATTCATTTTCTGCAGCCGGCCAGCTGGTCGGAGGCTTTGGCAATGAAGGCGGCACATCCTGAGGCCATGCCGATCGCCGGCGGCACCGACGTCATGGTGGAGATCAACCTCGATCTCCATCGACCCGCCGGGATCATTGACCTGACTCGGGTCCCGGAGCTCACGGAGTGGGGGACCGACGACGGCCTGCTGCGTATCGGCGCCGGCGTCACCTATAGCCGCATCATTAACGAGCTGGGTGATCGCCTCCCTGGCCTCGCGATGGCGTCACGCACGGTGGGCTCGCCACAGATCCGCAATCGCGGCACGGTGGGCGGGAACCTGGGGACGGCCTCGCCGGCCGGTGACGCGCATCCTCCTCTGCTGGCGTCAGACGCGCTCGTGGAGCTGGCGTCGAATTCGGGCACGCGGCGGGTGCCGGCCCGCGAGTTCTTCATCGCCCCCAAGCGCAGCGCGAGGCGTGATGACGAGCTAATCGCGGCGTTCTTGATCGAGCCGGCCGCCGGACCTCAGCAGTTCTCGAAAGTCGGCACCCGAAATGCGATGGTGATCGCGGTCTGCTCGTTCGCGCTCGCGATCGACGCCACGCGGAAGCGAGTCGCAACGGGCATCGGATCCGCGGGACCTACACCGATCCGGGCCACAGATGCGGAGAGCTTTATCGAAGGCGTGCTCGACGAGGGCCGCCTCTGGGAGCGACCAGCCGAGGTCCCGACCTCGGCCGTGACGCGTTTCGGCGAGCTAGTCGCAGCTGCTGCCCGGCCAATCGACGATGTGCGCGGCACTGCAGCCTATCGCCGCCACGCGCTTGCAGTGCTTGCACGCCGGTGCTTCACGTGGGCATGGGTTGACTACCGGCGGATGGGCGCGGCGTGAAAGTCAGCTGCTCTGTCAACGGCCAGGTACTTGTCGCCGACGATGTTTGGGAGGGTGAGAGCCTCCTCTACGTTCTGCGCGAGAGGTTCGGCCTGTACGGATCGAAGAACGCCTGCGAGCAGGGAGAGTGCGGGTCCTGTTCCGTCTACCTGGACGGCGTGCTGGTCTGCGCTTGCCTCGTGCTTGGAGGTCAGGTCAATGGGCGTGAGATCTTGACAGTCGAAGGGCTGTCCCACAGGACAGCCCTTCATCCCGTGCAGACGGCCTTCGTTGAGGCGGGAGCGGTGCAGTGCGGCTTCTGCACGCCTGGGCTTGTCGTGGCCGCCCATGATCTGCTGCGTCGCGTGCCGGATCCAACCGAAGCGCAGATCCGTGAAGCGCTGGCCGGCAACATCTGCCGCTGCACGGGCTACGCGAAGATCATCGACGCCGTGCAGCTTGCCGCGGGCAGGATGTCTGGATGAAGCCTCGCCTGGCGCCTGCGGCCACGGTCACCGGCCGGGTGGGTGAAAACGTTCCTAGGCCCGATGGCGTGCTGAAAGTCCAGGGCGGCTTCCCGTACTCATCCGATCTTCAGGTCGACAGGATGTTGTGGGGCGCGACCGTGCGGAGCCCGCACCCGTACGCGCGGATTCTGTCGATCGACACATCCGAGGCGCTCGCCGCACCTGGAGTCAGGGCCGTGCTCACCCACGAGGATGTGCCGGGCAAAAGGGTTTATGGCCTCGAGATTCCGGATCAGCCGGTGCTCGCGTTCGACGTCGTGCGCTACTGGGGTGAGGCGGTAGCGCTTGTGGCGGCCGATCATCCGGAGCTGGCAAGACGCGCCGCCCAAAAAGTTCACGTCCAGTATCAGGTCCTCGCGCCGCTCACCGACCCGGAGCAGGCGCTCTTGGCGGACGCGCCGCGCCTGCATCCCGACGGCAACGTCACCCGACACGTAAAGATCCGGCACGGCAACCAGGACGCCCGAGCCGAGGTCGTGGTCACTGGTGAGTACGAGGTCGGCATGCAGGATCAGGCGCCCCTCGGGCCGGAGTCGGGTCTCGCGGTCCCAGATGAGGAGGGTGGCGTCGACCTCTTCATCGCGACGCAGTGGCTCCACGTCGACCGGGAACAGTTGGCCGGCGTCCTCGGGCTCCCGCCAGATAGGGTGCGGCTCACCATGGCGGGCATTGGCGGCGCCTTTGGCGCGCGTGAGGACCTGTCGATGCAAGCCCATGCCTGCATGCTCGCCCTTCGGAGCGGCCGGCCCGTGAAGATCTCGTACTCGCGTCCCGAATCCTTCGTCGGCCACGTGCACCGGCATCCCGGCCGGCTGCGCTATGAGCACGGTGCAAATCGGGACGGCAAGCTCGTGTACGTCCGGGCTCGCATCGTGCTTGACGGCGGGGCATATGCCTCCAGCTCCACAGCCGTCATCGCCAACGCATCGTGCTTTGCGGTCGGGCCCTATCGATGCCCCAATGCGACCATCGATGGCTGGGTCGTCTACACCAACAATCCTCCATGCGGCGCCATGCGCGGCTTTGGCTCGGTGCAAAACTGCTACGCCCATGAGGCGCAGATGGACAAGCTCGCCGAGGCGCTTGGGATGGACCCGGTTGAGCTGCGCACGCGCAATGCATTGGAAACCGGCAGCCAGATGATCACAGGTCAGGTGATCGACGGCCCGGTGCCGGTGGCAGAGCTGCTGCGCCGTATAAAGGAAAGGCCCCTGCCGGCTGCATCGGATCCCGGTTCTCTTGACCTGACCACGCAACCCGGCGGTGTGTCCAACACGACTCATGGCGAGTCGGTGCGGCGCGGTGTTGGGTATGCGGTGGGATTCAAGAACGTCGGCTACTCCGAGGGCTTCAACGACTACTCAACGGCAAGGGTCAAGCTCTCGGTGGTCGGCGGGCGCCCGCGCGTCGAGGTGCATACGGCTGCGGCGGAGGTAGGCCAGGGCCTGGTAACAGTGCAGGCGCAGATCGCGGGCACCGAGCTTGGCGTGACCGATGTGGTCGTCCTCAACGCAGATACGAGGGTCGGCTCATCCGGTTCTTCATCGGCTTCGCGGCAGACCTACATCACGGGCGGCGCTGTGAAGGCGGCCTGCGACGCGGTTCGCCGGCGCGTGTTGGCGCTGGCGGAGTTGGAGCTGGGGCGAAAGACCGGCAAGACAGATGGACTGCGGCTCGAGCGCGATTCGGTTGTCTCCGCGGACGGCAGGGAGATCGTTTCCCTCACCACGCTTCTGGGTGATGAGGTGATCGAGGAAACACATGAGTTCCGGCCGCGCCAGACCACACGCCTCGACCCGGAGACGGGTCAGGCCAACGCGCACGTGCAGTACGCCTTCGCTGCCCACCGTGCGGTGGTCGACGTCGACACTGAGCTCGGGCTGGTCAAAGTCGTCGAGCTCGCGACCGCACAGGACGTGGGGAAGGCGATCAACCCGCAGGCGGTGGAGGGCCAGCTGGAAGGCGGTGCAGCGCAGGGCCTCGGGCTCGCCGTCATGGAGGAGATCCAGCTCAAGGACGGCGTGATCCGCAATGCCTCTTTCACCGACTACCTGCTGCCCACCATCCTCGACATGCCCCCGCTGCGGATGGATGTCCTCGAGCTGGGCGACCCCCACTCGCCATACGGCCTCAAGGGCGTTGGTGAGCCGCCGACCATCTCGTCGGGACCGGCCATCGTGGCCGCCATCCGCGCCGCGACCGGGCGGCCGATCACGCGAGTGCCGGTGCGCCCCCACGACATAGTCGAAACGTGAGCCTGCTGCTCCGCGCCGGATTGCTTGCCACCGGCACGGGGCAAGAGCTGGAAAACGGCTGGCTGGTCGTTCGCGACAGTTGGATCGTCGAGGTAGGTTCGGGTCCTCCTCCGCCGGCCGATTCCGTGATCGACGAGCCGAACTGTGTCGCCATGCCCGGCCTCGTGAACGCTCATGACCACATGTACCAGTGGGCGACGCGCGGCTACGTCCCCGACGGCACGCTCTTCGACTGGCTGCGCGCCCTTTATCCCGTCTGGGCTCGGCTCGACGCAGAAACGGTCCGTGTCGCGGCTCGGGCAGCGATGGCGCGCCTGCTGCTGTGCGGATGCACGCTGTCGTCGGACCATCACTACGTTTTCCCGGCCGGCCGGCGGGCGGGCATCTTCGAAGCCCTGGTCGACACCGCGCGCGAGCTTGGATTGCGCTTCCACCCCTGCCGGGGCTCGATGTCGCTAGGGCAGTCCCAAGGCGGCCTGCCTCCCGACAGCGTGGTGGAGGACGAGGCCGAGATCCTCGGCCACACCGAGGATGTGATTGATCGCTACCACGATCCAGAGCCTGGCTCGATGTGTCGAGTTGCGGTCGCGCCGTGCTCGCCCTTTTCGGTCACTCCGGCGCTCATGCGGGACTCCGCGACGATGGCCCGCCGCCGCGGCGTGCGCCTCCACACGCACCTCGCGGAGACGCTCGATGAGGAGCGGTTCTGCATCGAGCGTTTCGGCCGCCGCCCGCTGGAGCTGATGGAGGACTTCGGCTGGACGGGAGACGACGTCTGGTACGCGCACGGCATCCACCTCAGCAACGCTGAGATCGACCGCGTCGCCGAAGCCAAGACCGGCATCGCCCACTGTCCCTCCAGCAACATGCGATTGGGCGCCGGCGCCTGCCGGGTGGAAGACCTTGTGCGTGCGGGTGCTCGAGTCGGCCTGGGAGTTGACGGCTCGGCCAGCAACGAGGACTCCAACCTGGCGGCGGAGGCGCACCAGGCGCTGTACCTGGCTCGGATGCGAGCCGCGATGCTCGGCCGCGACGACGCGCCGAGAGCCCTCGACGCGCGGGGTGCCTGGCGGTTGGCGACGCTGGGTGGCGCGCAGTGCCTCGGGCGAGATGACTGCGGCACGCTCGAGCCCGGAAAGTGCGCCGACGTGGCGTTTTTTCGAGTGGACGACCTGGCTCACTCGGGTGTCGCCGACCTGGTCGCGGCCCTCGCGCTCGCTCCGCCCGCGCGCGCACAAACCGTCGTCGTCAACGGCCGGGCCGTGGTTCGCGAGGCACGGCTTCTCACCGCCGACGAGGATGAAATAGCGCGAGAAATCGCGACTACGAGCGCGCGCCTGCGCGGATGAACCTTCCCGCCGCTTTCGCGACCGGCTGACCATCGGCGAACACGGTGCGGCCACGGACCATGGTGCGGACCGTCCGCCCGCGGATGGGCTGGCCCTCGTGGGCGCTGAACTGATTCCGATACAACAGATCGTTTCCGCGGACGACGTCTTCGTGAGCCAGGTCGACCAGCCACAGGTCGGCGTCGAATCCGGGCGCCACATCGCCCTTGTGGGCGAGCCCGAACCGGCGAGCCACATTGGTGGCGGTCACTGCGGCGATCGTCGGAACATCAAGCCCGTCCTTCGCCAGCAGCAGCTGCCTCGTCGACTGACAGCCCGAGATGCCACCCCAGAGCTTGAAGAAGTCGGCGCCCTGCTTGAGGGCGATCGTGCTGGGGGAATGGTCGGACACCACCATCGACAGCCGGCCGTCGGCGAGCATCTGCCAGAGTCCGCGGCGATCAGCATCCGCCCGGAATGGCGGGGCGCACTTTCCGAGGCCGCCAAGACGCACCAGGTCGTCCTCCACATAAAGGAGGTAATGAGCGCACGTCTCGCCACTTACGTCGACCCCACGGGCTTGCGCCTCGTCGATCATCTCGGCACCTCGCGCGGTGCTGACGTGCACGACATGGAGCCTGCAGCCAGTCTCAGCCGCGAGGGTGACGGCGCGAGAGATGGCTTCCCACTCGGCCTCCGGCGGACGAGAACGCACGAAATCACGCGCCCCGTTCCCGTTCGCGCTTCGAGCCTTTGTCTCGAGAATTCGCGGATCTTCCGCGTGGACCAGCAGAACTGAACCCAGCCGGGCAATCCGCTTCATGCCTTCGAGGAGCGTCAGTTCATCGCACGCTGGGAACTCGTCGATGCCGCTTGGGCACATGAACGCTTTGAATCCGATCACGCCGCGCTCGGCGAGCTCGGCAAGACGATCGAGGTTGCCCGGCACGAGTCCGCCCCAGAGCCCGAAATCGATGAGGGATGAGCTGGTAGCCGCTGCCAGCTTGAGGTCGAAGGCGGGGGAGTCGACCGTAACCGGGAGACTGTTCAGCGGCATGTCGATGAAAGTCGTATAGCCGCCCGCGGCAAGCGCAGCCGATCCACGTGAGATCGTTTCCCACTCGGTCCGGCCGGGCTCGTTGAAGTGAACGTGGGAGTCGATGCCGCCGGGAAAGACATGCAGGCCCGACGCTTTGATCTCTTCGGCTGCCGCTGAACCAAGGTCTGGCCCCACCGCTGTGATCCGGCCGCCGACCACGGCAACGTCCGCGACTTCGACACCTGAACCCATGACGACGCTTCCACCGCGGATGATCAGGTCGGCTTCGCTCACGGTTGTTTTGCGAGCAGCTCCAGGAACCGGCCCACCACATCGATCGCGACCGCCACGTCCTCGGCCGCGACGGACTCTGCGGGATGGTGACTCAGCCCACCCTTGCAGCGCACGAAGAGCATTCCGATGTCTGTCAGGCTCGCCATCGCCACCCCATCGTGTCCCGCACCGCTGGGCAGCTGAACGATCGGATGGCCGGCGTCCTGTACCGCCTGTGACAGCAGCGACACGAGTCGCGGCGCGCACGGCAGTGCGGCGTTTTCACTCAGCCGGTGCGCGGCGACGGCAACGTTTCGCTTCGCCGGTACGTCGTGGGCGCGTCCGAGGATCCGGCGCAAGGCATCAACTCGCACCGCATCGTCGGCGTGCCGGACGTCCAGGCTGAGCTCGACCTCGCCAGGGATCACGTTCGCGGCGCCAGGATGCACTTCGAGCCTGCCTACGGTAGCCACAAGTCCTTCACCGGCTCGGGCTTCGCCCTCGACCGCCAGCACGAACTCGGAGGCCGCCGCGAGCGCGTCTCGGCGCTGCTCCATCGGCACTGTCCCTGCATGGCCGGCCTCACCTTTGAACGTCAGGGCGTAGCGACTCTGTCCGGCGATCGCCGACACGACCCCGACCGGCACGCCGCGAGCCTCGAGCACCGGGCCCTGTTCGATGTGCACCTCGCAGTAGCCCAGAAGGTCGCCTTCGCCCCATCGGTCGTCGCCGATGCGCGAGGGGTCACCGCCAAAAGCACGGATCGCCTCGGCCATGCTCATCCCGAGGGCATCGGTTCGGTCGAGGTCGCCGGGTTCGAATGTGCCGGCGACCGCGCGGCTTCCCAGGTACGTCGATCCGAAGCGGAGGCCCTCCTCGTCGGCGAACCCTATGACCTCGATCCCAAACGGCAGCCGAGTCTTGGCGTCGTGCAGGCGCTTGACGGCTGCGATGGCGACGACGACACCGAGCGGACCGTCGTACTTGCCGGCGCCGCGCACCGAATCGAGGTGCGACCCCAGAAGCAGCGTTGGACGGCCCGGCGCCACTGCCTCGTATCGCCCGCGCAGGTTGCCAATGTTGTCGTGGCGCACGTTCATACCGGCGTCGCTCAACCACCGGCCGACATGCTCGTGGGCGCAGCGCATTGCCTCCGAAGCGAACGGTCGCGTCAGCTGGTCAGGCTCTTCGCTGCAAGAGGCGAGAAGCTCGCACCTTTCCATTGCCTCGGCGGCGTATTGGTTGATCACGTCAGCTCGGTGAACGTGATCTCCTGCGCGCCCTTCCACAGCACGAGCTCGCCAAGCTCCCTCAGGCGCTCGCCGCCCTCGTAAACCGTGGCGAAATGGTTCCCGGCCAGCTGGCCGACCTTGCTTGCGAACACGGTCGCGCCGTAGGGAAACAAGATCTCGGTCTCGCTGATGCCGCCGGGATAGAGCAGCACCTGGCCCGGCGCGGGATGGCTTGTGTGGTTCTCGTAGCCGATGTCGAGGTTGAGCTCTCCGAAGGGAATCCAACACGCTTCTCCGCTCCAGCGCGCATGAATGATCCGCGTTCTCAGCGGGAGCATGGACTTGAATCTGGCGCAGGATTTCGGCGCGAGCTCGGTCTCGAGGCGTGCCAGGAAGCCAATCCCGGCCACCCTGATCTCGATGTTTGACATCGCGAGGAAATGCTAGGCGCCGCCGCCGCGAACGGCAGCGGCGCCCTAAAGCTGGGTCTAGGCCCGCGACCCGGCGGCCGCCCTGTTCTCGCTGGCCTGCTTGCGCAGCCCGAGGTTGAAGACGTAGTACAGCGCGGCGGAGATCACGAATCCGACGATGAAAGTGATGTCTCCGATCTGCGGATACGCCTTGGCGATAGGACCCGTCCAGACGGCGCTGTTGGCGAAGAGATAGACCGACACGACGAGGCCGATAGCCATGGCAACGAACCCTTGCCAGCGGTTGTACTTAGGGTCGTAGAACATGCTCTCGTCGCCGTAGTCGCCATGCCGCAGCCAGTAGTCCACAAAGACAACTGCGAGCCACGGAGCAATCCAGTAGCTGATCAGCAGCAGGAAGTTCGTGTATTGCTCGGCAACTCCCCTTGACTCGAGGTACAGGCCGCCGAAGAACCCGATCACGCCGGCGAGGATCGCCAGTGTCGCACGCCGCTGTCGCAGGGTGAGCCCCATCTCCCGGATGCCCAGCGCCACCAGCGACATCGTGCCGCTGTAGATGTTGATCGCGTTTGCCGCCACAGCGCCGACTGCAATGCAAATGAGAGTCGGGTAGTACACCAGGTCAGGCATGGCTCGGTGTAACTGAGCCGTTGGAATGTCAGTGACACCCCACTTAGTGCCCGCGACCGTAACCAAGACGGCGCCGGCAAATTCCAGCACGACGCAGGAAAGAAAGACGCCAAAACCCGCCCAGAAGCCCACCATCTTCCGGTCGGTCGTCGGTTGCATGTAACGTGTGTAGTCCGCCGCGAACGGGTTCCAGCCACATGCGTAACCGAAGGCGGCCGTGAAGGCGAGCAGCCAGCCGCCCGGTATCAGCTGGGCACTGAAGCCGTAGTTGCCGTTGATGAAGATGAAGAAGCACGCGATGATGAACACGGTGCCGAGCAGAGGCAGGGCCCACCGCTCGAAGACGTGGATCAGGTTGTGACCGAGGGTGGCGATCACGACCTGCGCTACGACGATGACGAGGAAGGCCAGCCAGAAAGGGACGTTTGTGGATGGGAACAGCGCTTGCAGGGCGAAGGCGCCGCTGACGCTGTTCACAATGAACCAGCCGAAGGAGGCTGTGATCCCGTTCAAGCCGGCGGGCAGGATGTTGCCGAGGAAGCCGAACGCCCCGCGGCTCTCGACCATCATCGGCACCCCGAACTTCGGGCCCCACGAGGACAGGACGCCGTGTGAGAGGGACCCAAGCGCGGTTCCGACGATAATCGCGGTCGCCGCCTGCCACAGGTTCAGACCGAGAAAGGCGACGGCGATGACACCAATGAAAACTGTGGCGAACTCGAGGTTCGGAGACAGCCATGTCCAGAACATCTGGATGGGCTGGCCGTGCCTCTCCTTCAGCGCAATGTATTCGACCCCACCTGGTTCGACGGTGGCGACCCTCTCCCCGTATTCGCCCTCACGGACCGGGACGTGCTTCTCTACTTCCTCGATCGTCTGCACTGACCTTCCCCCTTAGAAAAAAGACGAGTTCGTTGCGAAGTTTAGGTCTCTGCTAGCCTCCTGTCGATGTTGGATTTGCTCCTGAAGGGTG
>CATPBO010000133.1 GCA_955652835.1 Candidatus Dormiibacterota bacterium | reverse complement strand
CGCTTCTTCTCTCCGCCGGAGAAGCCGTCGTTGATGTACCGCGGCAAGAACGAGTCGTCCATGTGCAGCACCTCGAGCTCGCCCTTGAGCATCGACCGAAACTCCTTGGGGGAGATCTGCTTCGACTTGTCCTTGCCGTCGTATCCGCGCTTGGCGTTCAGCGCGGTGCGCAGGAAGTTGGTCATCGAGATGCCGGGCACGACCACGGGGTACTGGAAGGCGAGGAACATGCCCAGGCGAGCCCTCTCGTCAGGCTCGAGCGCAAGCACGTTCTGTCCTTTGAAGATGACCTCGCCGCCGTCGACGGTGTAGCCGGGGTGGCCCATCAGGGTGTGCGAGAGGGTTGACTTGCCAGAGCCGTTGGGGCCCATCACAGCGTGGACCTCGCCCTTGTTGATGGCGAGGGTGACGCCCTTCAGGATCTCCTTGCCCTCGACGCTCGCCCGCAGATCTCTGATCTCGAAATCAGCCAACTTTCCCTCCGGTCTGCTTCACTTCATAAGTACAGTCGTTTGCCGCCTCCGCCATCCACGTGGACCTGGTCACCGGCGCACCTAAGAGCCGCTCGTACATCTGCTGCTCGTTCACGCAGGGGAGCCCGGTGCGGGCGGCGACGTCCTGGATCGGGCAGTTGCAGTGGCGGATCGCGAGCCCTCCCTCCGCCAGCTGGACCACCTCGGCCATGTGACCGTGCTCAGTGGCGAGCTTGGCCAGCTCGCGGACGCGCGCTTCAAAGTCTAGCCCGGCCAATCGAGGGGCATACTCGGCCTCGAGGCGGGCGGCCCGACGCTCGAAAAAGTGCTTCAGCTGCTGGTCCGACATGAACTCGACGAGCTCCCCGGTCAGCTCTCGGTGGCCGTCGGGAAAGTGGTCGCCGGCGGCAGCGGTCAGCTGGTAAACGTTTTCAGGACGGCCGCGACCATGGGGAGCGGCGGACGCGACCGTAGCCAGGCCGGCGACCTCAAGGGCCTCGAGGTGGCGCAGCGCCCCCTGCTTGGAGACCTCTAGATGGGCCGCGATCTCGCCCAGGCTGGCGGGTCCGTGGGTCTTCAGGAAGGCGAGGATGGTCTCGCGCCTGGAATCCATGGAATTCATCGTACGAGTTTTTCAACATGCACGTTGAAATACCCCCCGGCCAGCTACAGTCTTGGGCCATGTCAGAGGACCTCAGCTCGCTCGATGTGGCCGATCTCGAGCGCCGGGTGGCTGCTCTCCGGGACCGGATGCGTCCGATCGAGCAAGATCTGGCCGCTTTGCGCGCTGAGCGAGATGTGATCCTTACGGAAGTCAGGCGGCGCGAGCGCATCGTGCAGCGCACCTCCCGTGCCGACCTCAAGGCCGCCATGAAGGAAGGTACGTTCCCGACGGTGGCCGAGCTGGTCGCCGGCAGCGAGACGGGCTCATTCGACGAGTACGTCTTCAACCTGAAGACGGGAGGGGAGGTGAAACTCGGCTTTCCCGGCGCGCGGACACAAAGTGTGACCTTCACGGACGGCGCCAAAACCGCCCAGGCCGCAGACCTGGCCCAGGCGGCCGAGCTGTACGCGGCGGGCTGGGAGCTGGGGAGCCCTGGTCGCACCGGGTTACGCGTGCACTTTCCGGGGACCCGTCAAGAGCGTTTGATTCCGGCCACTGACGTGTATGCTCGCCCCGGCGACCGGGCGCAGGGATGAGGGCGTTTGAGCGATGACTGAGATGCAAGCCACCACCCAGCCTCCGCCGGCGATGACGAGATGATCGCTGTCGAACGTCCCGAGCCAGAGCTCGAGCCGGCCGAGGCCTACGTCGCCCCGCAGCCGGCAGCCGGCCGCCTGCGCCTGGTTTTGGCGCCGCGCATCTGGCCCAAATCGAAGCCATTCGGCGACAAGGTCACGGCGGCTGCGCTCTTGGTTGCGCTCCTCGCTGCCGTAGCCGGCAGCGCCGGTGTCCTTAACGGCTTCATCGCCGTCGGCCTGCAGGCAAGGGCGGCTGCCGTCCACCAGCGGTGGGCAGTCATGCGGGCTGAAGGCATACCCGACTCGGACCTGGCGGTCCTGGAGCAAGAATGGATCTACAGCCAGAGGATCAAGTACCTCGGCGCGGGGACAGACTTCTGGTGGCCAGGCGCAAGCGCGACCGTCGACAGCTGGCAGTCAGCGACCGCGGCGATCTGGGCTCGCGACCTACGAATGAACCGGGAGGGCGCGATCGCAGCTGACCGGACGCTTCACGCGGCGCTGGGCGCCGAGCCCCGGACTCAAACGAAGGCGAGGATCGACGCTCTGGGGGCGGCGGCGACTCCTGGCGAATTTGCCGCCCTGCGGGCGGACTGGGAGCTAGAAGCCAGGTTGGTCCCGATCGATCGAAATCTCGCCTCCGCCGCTGGAACGCTGGCTACCCAGGTGCAGCAGGCCGGAGCCCTGGGCATCCGGAGCGACCCCGCACCGGACTCGCTGGCACGCGCGGATGGGTACAGCTGGATGGGCGCGCTGGAACGAATGGCCCGCGCGGAGATGCTCACTCGAAACCTGGCGAACGTGCGGAACGACCTCCAGGGGCGGCTCGACGCGGCCGTTGTCACCCAGGAGGCGTTCAGCCACGTCGCCCACGAAATCAACGTCGCGATCATCTACGGCATCGACCTGTCGAGCTACCAGGCGCGAATCGACACCAATCGGGGCGCTTACGCCAACGCCGCCACGGTGGCCCAGTTCCAGGGGATCACGAGTGACTTGAACGGGATCGCCACCACCGCGGACAACGCGATCAATACCGCGCTCAATACCACGCACGTCATCTCGGGCGTCGCCTTCATCTACCAGAACCACCCGTTGAGCTGCGAGGAGGCGGCGACCTCGATGGCGCTGACCCACCAGGGCATCAACGTGAGCCAGGACCAGATCCTCGCCGAGCTTGGGGCCGACCGCCGGCCGATGTCGGTGGACGCTTCGGGCAGAGTGCGCTGGGGCAACCCTTACGAGACGTTCGTCGGCAACGTCAACGGCAGCGAGAGCAACTTCAGCGGGTACGGCACGTACTGGCCGCCGCTGGTGCGGATCGCAAAGGCGCATGGCGCGAGGCTCATCGCCTACGGCTCGATGTCAGCCGACACCATCTACGCGCGGGTGATTGCCGGCCATCCGGTAGTCGCTTTCGCGACCTGGGATTGGGCGTGGCATCCGCGTCACGACTACTTGACCTTCGACGGCCGGTGGATCCCGTTCATCGGGCCGGCCCAGGCTTCGCATGTCTACACCGTGGTCGGGGTGAGCCCAGGCTCAGTCCTGATCAACGACCCGATCCGCGGCCAGTACTGGATCAGCAAAGGCGCCTTCCAGGCGGGTTATTCGGACTTCGGCGAAGCGATCGTGTTCGCGTAAGACAAAGGATAAACCCGTCCCCCCACCCGGCGCTTCGCGCCGACCTCCCCGGCGAGCGGGGAGGAGATCAGCCCCTACGCGGCGGCTGGGGCTAGGACCACAAAGATCCGCCCGCTGTTGAGCATCGGATAGGCCTGGTCGAGGTCGTCGACGGCGTGCATCAGCTGGTCGTAGGTGATGTGGTATCCCTGGCCGCGCGTCAAACCGGGATCGTTGAGGATGTAGTTGTCCGACTGGTCGTACCCCACCACTACCAGGTAGTGGGAGACGGACCAGCCCGCCTGCTCAAAGTGCGTGTGGTATCCGGGGTAGTTGGCGTTGCCCAGGCCGTGAGTTCGCACGCCGAAGATCAGCGGACGTCCCAGGGCGAGCTGCTGCTTCATGTTCAACCGGTCGGACGGCAAGAGCTTGTAGGCCCAGCCCATGTTCTTCTGGGCGACCTCGCCCACCTGCTGGCTGGTGAGGTCCTGCGCCGGCTTCCACGCGGTGATCTGGTTGATCCCCGCGTCGGCAGTCTGCGGGTCGATCAGCTTGCCTGAGTGATCACCGTGCAGGTAGCGGTCGACCATCAGGAGGCTCGCCTCCTCGCACGTATGCTGCCGGGCCGCCCAGTTGTTGAGGGGGGCCTGAGACGTGAATGGGACTGGGAGGAACACCGCCTGGGGCAGGGTGACCGGCGGCTGATCGCTTGGTGTGGCGGAGACGGTATCGATAGGAACGAGGTCCGGCGTGACGTATGAAATCTGCGGCCCAGCTCCAAAAAAGGCGAAGTAAACGCCCGCCGCGATGCCAATTGAGGCGACGAGGCCAAGCCCGAACAGCCACTTGAGGGCTCCAAGCATTACTGGCTACAACTCGGAATGCCGGGGAAAAGTTGCGGATTTGGGGGCGTCATCTGGATTGCATGCTCCGGCAGCGTCCGCAGTATACCGGTCGAATTTACATTCCTAGACCCGCCCAAGTAGCTGTTCATGACTCGGCGTTTCAGGGATAGCAGTCGTTCAAACGACCCCGGAGTAGTGGGAGTGAAGCGGTCTTGGGAGTCCTGGCACGGCGCGGAAGGATCCGGCCATCGCGTGGCTTCAATTGGGGCGGAGTCGCCGCCACTGTGGTGGCTGCTCTGATCCTCGGCAGCGGGTCAGGCCAGCTTGCACGCCACTACCTGAACCAGCGCGAGCCCGCGGCGCCGCTGCCGGGTGTGACCGCCGTGCAGGCCGAGCCGATGCAGCCGGTCGAAGTTGGCGCGGGGACCATGCCCACGCCAATCGCCATTCCTGACCACATCTTGCTGCCAGCGCCGTTCACTACCCAGGCGCCGCTCAACAACTGGGCGCAGCATCAGGAGAGCTGCGAGGCTGCGACGTTGACGATGCTCGTCGCGTACTGGCAGCACGACCAATCCGTGGTGATCGATCCTCACGCCACTGACGCATCAATCAACCGGATCGACGGGTGGAAGGCCCATCCCGACCTTAACGACGTCTTGATGCGCGAGCTCGCGCAGCAGCATTTCGGATACACGTACCGCCTCGTGCCCAATGACCCCAAGGTCATCGCGGAGCAGCTGGCCGCGGGTCGGCCGCTCATCGCCGAGGTCCGCACGCATGCGCTGGGCAACCCGCACTACCCGGGGTACAGCAGCCACTACGAGCAAACCGGATGGTCGGTGCCGCACTTCGTCCTGATCATCGGCTACGACAGCACGGGCGTCTTCTTGAACGACCCCGGCATCTCATGGGGCCGCGGCTACCACATCACTTACGCCCAGCTGGCACACGCGATCGACTCTCTCGACCAGAACCAACCTGCGCTCAACGAAGGCCAGGTCCTGCTGTTGGTCGCCCCTGAAACGCCAACCAGGGTGAAGCCGGGAAGCATTTAGCCACCCTGGCGTCCGATCCCTAGGATTGTCGCCGTGAGCGAGCAGGCTGCCGGCGCAGCGGCAGAGCTCGGCGGGCGCGCGGTCAGCAACACGCTGGTCATCCTGGGCGCTCGCGTCATCTCGCGCGTTGCGTCCTTGGTCGTCGTCGTCGTCCTCGCCAACGCGCTTGGCGACACGCAGTACGGGCGCTATACGACGCTCATCGCCTACCTGGCGCTCGTCTCCGTCATCGCCGACTTGGGCTTCAACCCCCTCTATACACGAGAAGCGGCGCGCAACCGAAGAGAGCTTGGCGACTACCTCGGCACGCTGTTGGTGCTGAAGCTCGCGCTCGCCGTCGCAGCCAGCGTGGTCCTGGCGGTCGCGTTGGCGTTGGGCGCGGGGCTGAGCGCTTTGATCGTGCCGGGCGCCGCGCTGCTGATCGCCACCGCGTACGCGAACCTGCTGCGCAACACCTTTTATGCGGTGGGCCGCGCCGAGTTCGACGCCATCGCGATCATCGCGGAGATGGCCATCCAGGGTGGGCTCATCATTTTTGGTGCGCGGCGCCATTCAGGCGTGAGCTATTTCGTCTGGGCATACACCGCGTCCTTCCTTTTCACGATCGTCTATTCGCTCGTCGTGATCAGGGTCTTCAATCTGGGACGGGTACGCCTCGGCTTCGACCGCAACCTGGTGCGTCGCTGGTTCCCGCTTGCACTTCCATTCGCGTTCACATTCTTTTTGACCAACCTCTATTTCCGGGCCGACGTGCCGATCCTCCAGCACTTTCGCTCGTTTGCCGAAGTGGGCTGGTACACGTTCGCGTACAAACCGTTCGAGGCGCTCCAGTTCGTTCCGCTCGCGATCCAGGTGGTCGTCTATCCATTGCTCGGCGTCTATTTCGTCACGGACGTCTCGCGCTTGAAGGTGGCTTATGAGCGATTCTTCAAAGTTCTCGTCCTCCTGGGCTGGCCGCTCACAGTCGGGACCTTCGTGCTCGTCCATCCAATCGGCCGCTTGTTCCGGCTGTTCACGCAGTCCGAACCGTCGCTCCGCATCCTCGCTTTCGGCATCGTCTTTCTATTTGCGAACTCTGCCTTCTACGCGATGCTCAACGCGATCAACCGGCAGCACCTGAACGCGTGGGCGACCGGGCTGGCGGCGGCGATCAACATCGTCCTCAACCTGATCTTCATCCCCCTGTACGGGTACCTCGCCGCGAGCACGACCACCGTGATCACCGAGGCCTCCCTGTGCGCATTCGGCTGGTGGTTCGTACAGCGCAACCAACCCGAGCTTCGCCTGGCCGTGATCAGGTTGAGCTGGCGGATCTTCCTGGCAGGTGCCGTGATGGGCGTGGTTCTGTACCCGCTGAGCCGGTATTCGATCTTCGTCAGCCTTCCCGCAGGGGGTCTCGTGTACCTGGTCGCCATATACCTGATCAGGGCGATCGATCCCGACGAATGGCGTTTGGCACGCCAGGGACTGCTTTCGCGACTGAGGCCGAACCGACACGCGTAACCCACTCCCGCCATGGACCGTTGGGGGTATGGGAAACCGTAGAATCTACGCGCTCCTAAACCATGTCTAGAAACGTTCCTGAGAAGATCCTGACCAAGGGGGGCCACCGCCCCCGAGCCCGGATCCACGCGGGGTGGTCCCCGATCGGGCAGAAGCTGCGCCGCACTGCGATGTTCCGCGGACTCGGCGTGGTGCTCGCGGTGCTCCTGGTGATCGGGTTTGCTGCCGACGCCTACGCGCAGTCCTTCTTCGACAGCCTGCCTTCGATCCAGGGATTGGACAGTGCCGCCTTCGCCGGCGACACGATCATCACCGACCGCAACGGAGTCCTGCTCGCCGACGTGGGAAACCATGGTGATCACAGACTCGCGGTGAAGCTGAAGGACGTAGCGCCGGTGATGATCCAGTCGACGGTCGCGATCGAGGACAAGGGCTTCTACACGAACCCCGGGTTCGACCTCGCCGGCATCGTCCGCGCCGGGTTCGACAACCTGCGCGCGGGCCACGTCGTCGGCGGTGGCAGCACGATCACGCAACAGCTCGCCAAACAGCAGTTCCTCACGCCCGACCAGACCGTCAGCCGCAAGATCAAGGAGCTCGCGCTCGCTTACGAGCTGGCTCAGACATACAGCAAAGACCAGATCATGGAGCTCTATCTCAACAAGAGCTTTTACGGGTCGCAGTCGTACGGAGTCGAGGCGGCCGCTGAAAGCTACTTCCACATCCCGGCTTCGAAGCTGGACCTCGCGCAGGCGGCAGTGCTCGCGGGCTTGCCCCAGGCGCCGACAGAGTGGAACCCGGTGCTGCATCCCGACGCAGCCAAGCTGCGCCAGACAGAAGTGCTGCAGGCGATGGTGCGCTCGAACTTCATCTCGCAAGAGGACATGGACAAGGCCCTGGCCGAGAAGCTTACCTACCAGGCCCCGATCAACAGCTTCCTCGCGCCTCACTTCGTCGACTACGTGCTCGCCGAGCTGCGTCAGCTGGGATTCCAGCCCGGAGTCCAGCAGCTGAGTGTGAGGACCACGCTCGACATGCGCATGCAGCAGATCGGCGAGCAGGTGGTGAGCGACAACCTCGCGGCCAACCTGTTTCGCGACCGCAGAGGCCAGCTTTCTTCGGGCATGATCGCTGAGGATCCGAAGACCGGCGAGATCTGGGTTATGGTCGGGTCGCCCAACTACAACTCGCCCGGCGGCCAGATCAACTTCACGACGATCCCACGCAACATGGGCTCGTCGATGAAGCCGTACACCTATGGGGCGGTGATCAACGCGCGAGCCGCGACCGTCGACACGCCGGTGTACGACGGCCCGAGCCCACTCATCTACAAGGACGCGTACAGCACCACCAAGTTCTACAACTACGACGGCAGGACGCACGGCGTGCTGCCGCTGAAGAAGGCGATGGGCAACTCGCTCAACATCGCCGCGGTCAAAGTTGAGCTCTCGATCGGTGTGCCCGCCGTCCTCTCCTATATGCGGAACCTCAACGTCCGGCCGCGATACGTCATCGCCAACCCCGACGGTTCTTTTGGTGGATATGACGCCAACGCCCCGGCGGATGCGTACGGACCGTCACTCACGCTAGGCGGCTATCCCATCACGCTCCTCGAGCACGTCAGCGGCATCGCCACCTACGCGGACATGGGCATCTACCACTCGCCGGAATCGATCATGAGCGTGACGGACTCCCACGGCCAGGCGCTGTACACGACGCATGCCGACCAGCGCGCCCGCCAGGCGCTCGACCCGGCGGTCGCGTTCATCATGGCCCAGATCATGGCCGACGACCAGAATCGGTGCATGATCTTTGGCTGCAACAGCGCGCTTCACTGGAAGGACCGCATCGTCGCGGCCAAGACCGGCACCACCGACAACTTCAAGGACGCCGTGACGATCGCATTCACCCCGGACCTGGCGGCCGGCCTGTGGGTCGGGGACATCCTCAGCAACGCATACACGATGATCGCCGGCTCCGACGGAGTCTTTGTCGCCTCCCCGGGGGTTCACACGTTCGTCTCAGGGGCGCTGGCGAACACCCCGGGCAACCGCTGGTACACGGCGCCGCCCGGAGTGATTGCCGGCGCCAACAACAGCTGGTTCCTTGGCGACACCACGAACATCCCCAAGCTGCCTGGGGACAACCCACCCAGCCCAACGCCCAAACCCGTTGACTACAGCGTGCCGCCCGACCCGGGAGGCCCCGTGCTCGCAAGCCCACCGCCGAGCCCTGCCCCGGTGGTCGATCAATACGGCTGCGTGTTTCCTCTCGTGGGCCCGAAGCCGTGTCACTAGGCGCGATCAACTAAGCCCGACAGCGTCGCGTCCGTAAAATCGCGGTGATGCCCGCTGCGCTCTCCGTCGTGACGGAGCAACTTCCCAAGAGCCAGGTGGGCATGACCATCGAGGTTCCGACCGAGCTGGTCGACGCCACCTACGAGCGGGTGCTCAACCGCCTGGTCTCGCGCGCCAAGATCGAAGGGTTCCGTCCTGGCCGCGCGCCGCGAGCCCTGGTCGAGGCCCGCCTGGGTCCGGCCGTGGTCCGCGAGGAGGTCGTCGAGACCATGATCCCCGAGGTGATCCGCCAGGCCCTCGAGGAGAAATCGATCGACCCCATCGACAACCCGGACGTCGAGGTGCTCGAGCTCGAGCGCGGCCGACCGGCCAGGCTCAAGGCGACTGTCAGCGTCATGCCCGAGGTGACGCTCGCGGACATCACTACTCTCCATCCTGACCTTCACGGTCACGAAGTCACCGACGAGATGCTCGAACGCCGTCTCGAAGAGGTTCGCGAGCCGATGGCGGAGATCACGCCTGTCGAGCGCGAGCTGAGGTTGGGGGATATCGCCGTCATCGACGTTGAGGTCGAGGTTGGCGGCGAGGTGATCGAGTCGGAGACGCAAAAGGCGATGGAGGCTGAGCTCAAAGAAGGGGTGCTTCGTCCCGAGCTGCTTGCGGTCCTACCGGGAACGTTCGTGGACGAGACTCGCGAGGCCAAGGTCACGTTTCCGGAGGAGTACGGCGATCCCAAGCTTGCCGGCAACGAGGCAACGATGCGGGTCACCGTGCGCGGGGTCAAGGAGAAGATCCTGCCCCCGCTTGATGACGCCCTGGCCAAAGTCCTCAGCGACGGGGCGAACGAGACCGTTGAGTCCTATCGCGAGTCGGTCCGCGAGGACCTGGAGAAGTCGGTTCGAGCGATGGAGAAGCTCGAGCGCGAGCAGGAAATCGTTCGGGTGTTGGTCGAAGCATCGTCGGTTGAGGTGCCCCAGACTCTGGTCGACCGCGAGCTGACCAGCGAGCTGGAGTCCATGGAGCGCAGCCTGAGCCGCCAGGGATTGAAGCTCGACCGCTACCTCGAGTACCTCGGCAAGACACTCGACCAGTGGATGGCCGACAAGAGGCCGGACGCCGAGGAACGGCTGAAAATCGACCTCGTCCTGGCCGAATTTGCCAGGCGCGAGAAGCTGGAGCCGTCGGACGAGGACGTGAACAGCTTCCTCGAGGAGCAGGCTGCCAAGGATGGCGAATTGAAGGACCAGGTGGCGGAGCTCAAGAAGAGTCCCAGCGCCCGGCGGTACTTCGCCTCACGGCTTCGGCGGCTGAGAGTCCTGGACCGCCTGGTCGAGGTTGCAGGATCAAGTACTTGACGGAACCCGCGGACGGCCTGTCTAGAATGACGTTGTGCGGGATATGAGACACATACAGCGACCAGCCGCTTACCTCGTGCCGATGGTGGTCGAGAACACGGGACGCGGGGAGCGGGCGTTCGACATCTACTCGCGACTCCTCAAGGAGCGCATCGTCTTCATCGGCACTCCGATCGATGACCAGGTCGCAAACCTGGTCGTTGCGCAGCTGCTCTTCCTGCAGTCCGAGGACCCGGACAAGGAGATCGCTCTCTACATCAACAGCCCAGGTGGCCAGGTCACCGCAGGGCTGGCCATCTACGACACCATGCAGTACATCCGGCCGCCGGTCTCCACGATCTGCATCGGCATGGCGTACTCCATGGCTGCAGTGCTGCTCGCAGGCGGCGCGCACGGACAGCGGTATGCACTGCCTCACGCGAACATCCTCATCCACCAGCCATGGGGCGGCATGCAGGGGCAAGCCACCGACATCCAGATCCACGCCAAGGAGATCCTGCGCACGCGCGAGCAGCTGAACCAGATCCTTGCCAGGCACACCGGACAGAAGATCGAGAAGGTGACGCTGGATACGGAACGGGATTACTTCCTCACCTCGGAGGCGGCCAAGGAGTACGGGTTGATCGACGACATCATCCTCACCCCGACCAAGCCGACCGATAAGGACAAAGAGAAGGAAAAGGAAAAGGAAAAGGATAAGGAAAAGGAAAAGGAGAAAGTGGCGGCGGGATGATCTTCCGACGCAAGGGCACAAGCGGCGAGGTCAAGAGGCACCGGCCAAAGTGCTCTTTCTGCGGCAACAAGCATGGCGAGCGGGGCGTGAGGCTCGTCGCCGGCTCCGGGGTTTTCATCTGCAGCGAATGCATAAGCGTTGCCAACGAGATCCTGTGGGGTCATAATCCCCCGGCGCCGGCCTCTTCGTGATGGATACAGGGAAGCACTAATGAACGAAAGAGAAGACCGACGCCGCTACACCCGCTGCTCGTTCTGCGGGAAAGGCCAGGACCAGGTACGCAAGCTGGTCGCGGGCCCGGGCGTCTTCATCTGCGACCAGTGCATCGACCTCTGCCAGGAGGTCCTCGAGGACGACAATCGCTCGGCCGGCCAGAAAAAGCAGAAGACCGGCTTCATCCCCAACCCCAAGACGATCTGCGCCGCTCTCGACCAGTACGTGATCGGCCAGGACCGCGCGAAGAAGGTCCTTTCGGTTCAGGTCTACAACCACTACAAGCGGATCTCCGCTTCGAAGTCGGTCGGCGATGTGGAGCTGACCAAGTCAAACGTTTTGCTGGTCGGACCGACCGGCTGCGGAAAGACCTACCTCGCGCAGACGCTGGCGAAGATCCTCGACGTCCCCTTTGCGATCGCCGATGCGACCAGCCTCACCGAGGCGGGGTACGTGGGCGAGGACGTGGAGAACATCCTGCTCCGGCTGATCCAGGCGGCTGATTTCGACATCAGCCGCGCCGAGCGCGGAATCATCTACATCGACGAGATCGACAAGATCGCGCGCAAGTCGGACAACCCGTCAATCACGCGCGATGTGAGCGGTGAGGGCGTCCAGCAGGCACTGCTGAAGATCCTGGAGGGCACCGTCGCCAACGTCCCGCCCCAGGGTGGACGCAAGCATCCGCACCAGGATTTCATTCAGATCAACACCACCAACATCCTGTTCGTCTGCGGCGGCGCCTTCGACGGGCTGGAAAAGGTCGTCGAGCAGCGCATCGGGCGGCGGGCCATCGGGTTCGGGGCGCCACACAACAAGATCGAGCGCAAGGCGGTGTCCGAGACGCTCAAGCAACTGCAGCCGCAGGATCTCTTGAAGTACGGGTTCATCCCAGAGTTCATCGGCCGCCTGCCAATCATCGTCACGCTTCACCACCTCGACCAGCAGGACATCGTGCGCATCCTCACCGAGCCGAAGAACGCGCTGGTCAAGCAGTACCAGAAGTTCTTCTCGCTCGACAATGTCGAGCTCGTGTTCCAGAAGGGAAGCCTCGATGCGATCGCGGAGCTCGCGCTCCTTCGAGGGACTGGTGCGCGCGCTCTCAAGTCGATCATCGAGGAGGCGCTCCTCAACTCGATGTTCGAGATCCCATCGCGGCCTGACATCAAGCGCTGCCTGATCTCCGAGAAGTCCATCCGCGAGGCGCTGGAGCCAGAGTTCGAGCTGGGCGAGGAAGGCGAAAGCCCGGCGAGACTGGTCGGGGAGTCCGCCTAACCCCAAACCGGTCGGAGCCAAAACAGCACGGCTGGCGCCAAACGTGCGTGACCCGCGCGCACATGCCGCTCCATTGGCGCCAAACATGCGGAATGAGGTGGATGACCTCGCCGAGCGCCAGCGAAACAAGCGCTAAGATTTCAAACAACATGAGCCGAAACGAGTGCGTACCCGTACCCTCGCCGGCTCAGTCGCGCTAAGCGACCTTCACGCCGGCGCTCCTGATCCCCTCCAATTGACGAAACACGCCCTGTGAGCGAGATGCCGAAGAGCGAGATGCCCAAAGCGTTCGACCCAAAGGCCATCGAGGCCGGCTGGTACGCGCGCTGGGAATCGGACGGTCTGTTCGTCGCCGACGCGAAGAGCCACAAGCCGAAGTACACGATCTGCTTGCCGCCGCCGAACATCACCGGTGAGCTGCATATGGGTCACGCGCTCAACCACACACTCCAGGACATCTGCGCGCGCTACCGGCGCATGGCCGGCTACGAGGTCCTCTACCTTCCAGGCACTGATCACGCCGCGATCGCGACCCAGAACGTGATCGAAAAACAGCTGGCGGCGGAGGGCACTACGAAAGAGCAGCTGGGACGCGACGCGTTCACCGCCCGCGTGGACGAGTGGTATCGGGACGTCGGCGAGACCATCGTCAGCCAGGACCGCATCCTCGGTATCTCGCTGGACTGGTCGCGGCTTCGATTCACCATGGACCCGCGCTACGTGCGCTCTGTCATGACCGCTTTCGTCGCCTTCTACGAGCGTGGCTGGATCTACCGCGCGCCGCGCATCGTCAACTGGTGCCCTCGCGACAAGTCCGCCATCTCCGACCTCGAGATCGAATGGCAGGTGCATCACGACACGCTCTACTACATCAAGTATCCGATTGAGGGCGGAGGCGAAATCGTCATCGCCACCGTGCGTCCCGAGACCATGCTGGCGGACACGGGCGTCGCCGTGAACCCGACCGACGAGCGATTCCGATCACTGATCGGAAAGACAGCGATCTTGCCGCTGGTTGGGCGCAACCTGCCCATCGTCGGCGACGAGGCCGTCGACAAAGACTTCGGCACCGGTGCGCTGAAGGTGACGCCAGGCCACGACGCGATGGACTACGAGATCGGGCAGCGCCATTCCCTCGAGGTGATCAACGGCATGCATCCCGACGCCAGCATGAATGTGCCGGGCCTTCCCTACGACGGCTTGCCGGCGCTGGAGGCGCGCGCCAGGGTGGTCGCCGACCTGAAGGCGCAGGGACTGCTGGTCAACGAGGAGCCGTACACCCACGAGGTCGGCCACTGCGACCGCTGCCACACTGTGATCGAGCCGCTGATCAGCGAGCAGTGGTGGCTGCGCATGGAGACCATGCGCGACAAGGCGCTGGCCGCCTCGACGGCGGGAAAGATTCGCTGGCATCCAGATCGCTACGAGCGCACGTACCTCGACTGGCTGCGCGGCCTGCGTGACTGGAACATCGGCCGGCAGCTGTGGCTCGGTCACCGCGTTCCCGTCTACCACTGCGAAAACGGCCACCAGATCGTGTCGGTCGAGCCGCCGCGCGACTGCACCGAGTGCGGGAGCATCCTGCTAACGCAGGACCCCGACGTGCTCGACACGTGGTTCTCGTCCGCCCTGTGGCCTTTCGCGACGCTGGGGTGGCCGGAGGCGACCGACGACCTGAAGGCCTTCTACCCCAATTCCATGAACAGCACGGCACGGGAGATCATCAACCTCTGGGTGAGCCGGATGATCATGACCGGCCTCGAGTTCATGGGCGAGGTCCCATTCGCAGACGTTGCGATCCACTGCCAGGTGCAGGCCGCGGATGGCCGCCGGATGTCGAAATCGCTTGGCACCGGAGTTGATCCGCGGGACCTGATCGAAACGTACGGCACCGACGCCGTCCGTGCGTGGGCTGCTTCCGTGGCCATGTCGAGCCAGGACGTGCGGTTCGATGAGAGCCGCGTCGAGGGCTATCGCCGCTTTTGCAACAAGCTGTGGAACGCGACTCGCCTTGTTCTGAGCTCGCCGGGGACGCAGCCGCCGGCCGAAGCCGCAGGCATCCTCGAGGTCCACGAGCACCTCGAGGACCGCTGGGTGGTCTCCCGACTTTCAGCGGCGTGCGAGGCTGTGACCGCGGGCATCGAGAGCTTCACGTTCCAGGACTCGATGGCTGTGGCCTACGCCTTTGCGTGGAATGAGTTTTGCGACTGGTATCTCGAGGCCGTGAAGGAACGGCTGCGCGCCGGCGATGCGGTGGCACAGGACGTCGCCTTCTTCTGCCTCGACAGCATTTTCCGGCTGCTGCATCCGTTCATGCCGTTCTTGACCGAGGAGCTCTGGTCGCGGATACCCAACCATCCCGACTTCGTCATGCGCGCACCATGGCCGCAGCCGGGAGAGAGGTTTACAGCGGACCCCGCGGCTGAGGCGTCTTTCAGCCGGGTGATGAGCATCGTCGAAGAGGTTCGTGCGCACCGGCAGGCGGCCGGCGCCCCGCCGCGCGGCGGCAGACTGCTGCTTGAGCATCCGATCGATCGCTCGGTCGCTGCCCTTGCGGGCCGGCTCGCGTGGGTCGAGCTGGTCGAGGACCTGGAGGGGGGCACGCCCCTGGCCGCGGTTCCCGGTCGGGTGAGCTTTCCCGCCGGCGCCGGCGCTGCCCAGGCAGGGCTCAAACACCTCAAGGAGCTCAAGCGTCTCAAGGAGGAGGTCGCGAAAACCGAAGCCAAGCTGGCCAACCCGGACTTCAGAGCCAACGCGCCACACGAGATCGTCAAGAAGCTGGAGGACCGAGCCGCCGAGCTCCGGGCCGCAATCGACCGCCTAGGCTAGACGGTCAATGCCGTCTATCGCTCTGCTGGCGCCCGTGGTGCTGCCGCTCTTGACGGCCGGCGTCATCGCCATTTTCGGGCTCAGCGGATTCAACCTCGGTCCGATCGCCGTTGGCGCCGGGGCTTGGGCAGCCCTGGCGGCCTTGCTGATCTTGTGGCTGCCGGTGCGCTCCACGCAGGAGCTCAACCTCGGGCCGCTTGGCTTTGGCGCCTCGCTCGAGCTGCGCATCGACGCCGTCGCGTTCGTCTTCGGCCTGATGGTCCTGGTCCCGGCTGCGTTGGTGCTCACCCTTCAATCGCGCAAGTGGCAGGAGGCGACGATCGGCGTGCTCGGAGTGGCCGCGGCGATGGGCGCGATCGAGGCGGGGGGCGTGGTCCTGACCGCGCTCGCGGGTGGCACCGCGGCGACGCTGGCGGTGATCCAGCTCGACACTGAGGACATCCGCGCGTCGCGGCCGCGTTGGAGCGTGCTGCTTGCCGCGTGGCTGGCTTTGAGCTGGGCCGGCGCGATCCTACAAATCCGCGGAGGAACCGCGACTTACGCGGCGGTTCCAACGTTTGCCCTGACGGTGCAGGTCTTCGTTCTGATCGCGTTTGCGAGCCTGATGGCTTCCGGTGTTGTCCCCTGGCGTTCGTGGCCGGCCCAGGTCTGGTCGCGGCCTTCGCTGCGGGCGGCCGGGCTGGTCGTGGCGACGCTCTATCCGCTGGGTTTCTATCTGCTCGTCCGCGCGTACGAGATGGGCAATGGCAGGTACCCGCAGACAGCCTTCAACGCCATCCTCGCGTCTTGGGGGGTGGTCGTCGCGCTCGGCGCCGCCGCTCGTGCGCAATCGAAGGCCACGCGGCGGGAATTCCTCAGCGAGGTGATTCCGGGCATCGGCGGATTCGCATTGATGATGGTGGCGATTGGCACTCCGCTCGGCCTGGTGGCCGGAGTGGTCACCCTTTCAGTGGCAGGCGCGATGACGGCATGCCTCGCGTTTCTGCCCGACCGCGCCGGACCAGCGTCGCTCATCGCCATCGCCGCCGCCATCGGGCTGCCACCCGGCCTCGTCTTCGGATCGCGCATCGTCGGCCTCGAATCCACGTTCGAGGCCGGTGATTTTTTTGGGCTCATCGGCGTTGCCGGAACGGCTGTCTGGGTGCTCTGGATGGTGGCCGGCGCCCGCGCCACCGGTCTTCCGGCGGGACGTGGGCGCCCGACCAGCGAGACGTTCCCGCGCGTGGCCATGACGATCGCGGCGCTGACCCTGGCCGCCGGCCCGGCGCTGGCCATGTTCATGTCGGCCGTTGCCAACCCCGCACAGTCGAACGTGATGCCGCTGGCGCCCAGCTCGGTGAGCGGCGGGCTGACTTCGGTGGTCACCGTCTCCACCGTGCTTCCCGTGGTAGCTCTTTTCGTGCCGCTGTTGATCATCGCTGTGCTCGCATTTGGAGCAGCGGGTACGGGCCTGATCCGGACCCAGCCTCGACCCGCCTTGTTCGACATCCCTGGAGCCGGCGCCATCAGTCGCGCGCGACAGGCCGTGATGTCGGCTTTCAGACCCGAGCGCTACCGCTCCATCCTCGATTCCAGCGCCCTTGAAGCCGCGGCGGTGGGCGGGCGACCGCTCCTTTGGCTCGCCTCGCTCGCAGTGCTTGGCTTCGCCGTCACCCGATGATTACAGTGCCGGTCGTCCGGTCTTATCACCGATCGTGTTCGTAGCGGCCGCACTCCTCGCCTGGCTTGGGGCGTCGCTGATAGTGCTCTCTGACGGCCGCAGGGGCCTTGCTCTCGGCCTCGCAGTGCTCACAGTCGGCTTCGCGGTCCTCACCTGGCCATCCGGAGCCGTGCTCGGCGCGTCGGCTGTCGCCGCCGGCGGCGCGATCGCCTCCGTGCAGTGCTGGCGATCCGGACCCGCGACATGGGGGATCATGCCCGCCGGCTCGACGCCGCGAGTTGTCCTATGCGTAGGGTCAGGCGTGCTTGCGCTGTGGGTCGCGGCTTCGGTGACGACCGGACCCGGTGCGCCCCTTCGCTTCGCTGTCCTCGTGGTTCTCGGATTGATGGGGGTGCGAGTCCTCGCCGGCCGCGAGACGGCCGTGCTTCTGGCGGCTATTGCCTGCCTGGCGCTGGCCCTGGCGGTGGCGCCCGGCGTCGCCGCGGCGTCAGCAGGACCAGTACCTGACATCGCCGGCGGGCTGGTGGCGGCGGGCGTCGTGGTCCTCCGGCCTGCCGGACGCGCGAAGGCGGACAAACTTGGGGGCTGAACTCCTCCTCGCGGCGGCGGTCACGCTCGGCCTCGCGGTCTTCGTCGCTCCTCCTCGAGTCGCGCGCCGCGGCCTGTTCACCCGTGGCCTGGTTGGTCTTGCGGGCATGGCCGCAATGCTGGCCGCGCCGAGCCTGGACCTGGTCCTCCTGATCCTTCTCGGCATGATCGTGCTTCAGGCGGGATCGGCGGTCCCGGTTGCAGGCCCGGTGCCTCGCCGCGATTTCGCCACCCGGCTTCGCGCTCCTATCCTCGCCATCGCACTCCTTGCGCTCGGGTTGGCCTTTGAGCGCGTGCAGGGCCCCACGGTGCTGGAACGGTTCGGCGTAGTGGGCATTGTGGCGGGTCTTGTCGCGGCGGTCGGCCTGCTTCCGTACGTTCACGAATTCGACCCCGACGAATCGGTCATCGCCTCGCCGATCCCATGGATCGCATTCGTTGGCCCACTCCTCGCCGTCACGGTGCTGTCGCGAGCGAGGCAGGTCATACCGGCGGAGGCGAGCGACGCGTTTGGAGCGATGCTCATAGGCCTCGGGCTCGTCAACATGCTGTGGGGGAGCGTTGCGTCCTGGCGCACAGCGGGTGATGCAGCTGCGTGGCGCTATTCGTTCATGGCCGACTGGGGACTCGTGCTCTGTGGATTCGGGCTGGCGATCGCGGACGGCCAGGCGGCGGCGCTGATCTTGCTCGTCAGCATCGTCCTCGGCCGCTTGCCTCTCTACCTCCTTTCGCGGGAGGCGATTCGCGAGAAGCACCCGACCGACCGCCCAATCAATCTGGTGGTTGCCGCACTGCTCGCGGGGTCTGCACCGTTCGCCGGCTTTCCGGCCCGCGTCTTGCTCCTGCGCGGCGCCACCCAGCTTTACTGGCCGCTGGCGCTCGTGCTGGCGGTCGGAATGCTGTTGTGGCTTCCCGCCGCCCTCCGTCTGGGGCGCAGCATGGGAATGCCGCGCGGGCGCCAGGCGGTGGGCGCCGCCATCGTTCTCGCAGTGAACATCGTGCTCGGCCTGTACCCGCAACCGTTCCTAGCGCTGGCCGGCTTATGACACAGCTTCTCTCGGCTGTGGCCACCCACGCGCTCGCGCTCGTGCTCTATCCCGGTGTCCTGACTGCTGTCGTCTTCGGCGGGGCTGCGGAGATCGCGTGGACGAGGATCACCACGGGTGGATGGTCATGGCCCGACCTGCCCCGGCGCCGCCCAACGCCGGTGCTCGCCACAGTGCTCGTTTGCTCGATCCTTGCGGCGGTGCAGCTTGCCGCACCGTTCAACCCAGTGCCCTCTGAAGAGCGCAGCGTGGTCGTGGCAGCCGTCGCTCTGGCATTTACGGCGTGGGCTGAGCTCGCGCTGACGGTCGAGCATGTCGCCGAGCCGAGACTCCTGCTCATCGTGCAGATCTGCTGGCTGGTGGCTGTGCTGGGGCCGGCGGTCCAGCCGGAGAGCCTGCGGCCGCAGGTCCTTGGCAACGTCCTGGTCCCGGCCTTGCTGCCGCTCAAGGTTGCAAGCGGCGTCCTTTACGTCCTGTGCCTTCCGGCGCTGCTTCGCCTTTGGCCTTTCGCTGCGCCGGGCGACCGGAGAACACACCACCGCCTCGACGCGGCCAGGGTGCTTTGTTGGTTTCCATACTGCGGGCTCTTCACGACACTGTTCATTCCGCCCTCAGGCGACGACATCCTCGGATGGTTGCGGTTCTTTGGAATCACCTCGGTGGTGGCGGCCATTCTTATCGCGGCGGGCCTTGTGATGCAACGCCGCGGTGCCGCGCTCGCGCGCAACATCTACATGAGAGCGTTCACGCCCTATGCAATTGTTGTGTTGATCATGGTGGTAGTTACTTCCTTCTTGATGCGCTAGTTCGGTGGCTCGTTACAGTCGTGTAGATGCGTGTCGCGGCTCTATCTGACATTCACGGCAATCTGCCCGCCCTCGAGGCGGCGCTGCAGGATGTCACGCGCGCGAAACCCGACCTCATCGTGATGTGTGGTGATGTCGCGTCCGGGCCGTTGCCGGTCGAGACACTGAACCTTCTTAAGACTCTCCCAAATGCTCGGTTCCTCCACGGCAACGCCGACCGTGAGCTCGTCGCTGCATATGACGATTCAGCCAAGCAACGTGGGGCAGGCACTGCGGCCAATTGGTGCGCGGCGCAGCTATCCGGAGCGCACCGAGACTTCCTCGCATCATTTCCAGGCGAGGTGCGGCTCGAGGTGGAAGGACTGGGCCGCCTCCTGTTCTGTCACGGATCGCCCCGCAGTGACGAAGAGATCATGACTACCGCTACACCGGAGGCGCGACTGCGTGAGCTGATCGCCGGCTCTGACGCTGACGTAATCGTCTGCGGCCATACCCACATGCAGTTCGACCGGGCACTCGATGGCGCACGCGTGGTCAATCCAGGCAGCGTTGGCATGCCCTACGGCGAGCCAGGCGCGCACTGGGCCTTGTTCGGACCGGAAATCGATTTTCGATGCACGAATTACGACGGCGAAAAGGCAGCCGCTCGGATCACGATGAGCTCGTGGCCAGGCGCTGCGGATTTCGCTCGCTACAACGTGCTGTCGACGCCGAGCGTCGACGAGGCGATGGACTTCATGCGCAGCCACGGCGGGCCCTAACACGCCTCTGACACCGCGAACACCTCATCTGACTGCCTAGATACAGGGCCCCATATCTGGGGTAAGCTGTGGAAAACACCGCTACGGGGTGTATCATCCAGCCCGCCCACATCTTGCCAACGCTAATGCCATCTCGGGTCGCCCCACCGGCCCTTCGGGCCCCCTCCTCCGCAAGCCGGGAGGTCACATGAATTTATTGACGTCGATGTTGGGGCTGTGGTCGGCCGACGTCGGCATCGACCTAGGAACAGCCAACACCCTCGTGCACGTGCGGGGTCGCGGCATCGTTATTGATGAGCCCTCTGTCGTCGCCGTCAGCAAGCGAACGGGTCAGGTCCTCGCCGTCGGCACGGAAGCCCGACGCATGCTTGGGCGCACACCGGCCGACATCGTCGCCTTGCGCCCTCTCCGAAATGGGGTGATCGCGGACTTCGAGCACACCGAGAAGATGATCCGGCACTTCATCGCCCGATCCCACAACCGTGCGTGGCACGTCAGCCATCCCCGCGTCGTGATCGGCATACCGTCAGGCGTCACCGAGGTCGAGAAGCGGGCGGTCACGGATGCCGCCACGATGGCCGGCGCACGGGAAGCCCACCTGGTCGAAGAGCCGATGGCCGCCGCGATTGGTGCGGGCCTGCCCATCCAGGCAGCAGGGGGCTCGATGATCGTCGACATCGGCGGCGGCACGACTGAGGTGGCGGTCATCTCGCTTGGTGGCGTCGTCGCGGCGACCTCGGCGCGCATCGGCGGCGATGGCATGGACGATGCGATCGTCCAGTACGTGCGGCGCAACATGGGCCTCCTCATCGGTGAGCGGACGGCGGAGGACATCAAGATCGCGATGGGCTCGGCGTTTCCGATCCCTGATGAGCGGTCGTTCCTCGTTCGCGGCCGTGACCTAGTGACCGGCCTGCCGAAAACGGTTGAGATGACAACCGCCCACGTCCGCGAAGCTCTTGCCGGCGTGTTGATCGACATCGTGCGAGCTGTCAGGGCAACGCTTGATGCCACGCCACCGGAGCTCGTCGACGACATCATGGAGCGGGGACTTGTCGTGTGTGGCGGAGGTGCGTTGCTGGCGGGTCTCGACCAGCTCATCGCGCACGAGACGCTGATGCCGGTGCGCATCGCCGAAGACCCGCTCACCTGCGTGGTGCGCGGCACAGGGATCGTGCTCGAAGAGATCGACACCCTGAATCGAGTCCTGTTGCGGACGCGCCGCGTCAGGGCCCTTCGTTACTGAGGCACGGGTTTGTACGGGAGGAGCCAGTCCCGCTCGACCGGGCTCTTCTTGGTCCTTTGCGCTTCGATGCTCTTGCTCGCCATGCTCAGCGAGCAGGCCTGGGCGGAAGGTGCTCGCGGCGCCGCCAAGAGCGTGCTCGCGCCATTGGAGGCCGCTATGACGGGGGCTGCAGGCAACGTCGACCGTCTGACGTCAGTCTTCGGAGACGTCTCCGCGATACGCGCGGAAAACGCGCGTCTGAAGGTGGCCGACGAGGCATTGCGCCGCCAGGTGGTCGAGCTGAACGCCGCGGCAAAAGAGAACGCAACCCTGCGCGAGGCGCTGGACTTCAAGCGTTCGTTCGGGCACCAGATGGTGGCGGCCCAGGTCGTCGGACGCGGTCCGGACGGATTCAGCCGCACGCTCGAGGTTGACCGCGGAACCGCGGACGGCGTGCGGCCGGGAATGATCGTGACCACCGGCGCCGGCCTGGTCGGCCGGGTGCGAGAGGCCGGGCCGCACGGCGCGATTGTGCAGACCCTCGCAGATCCTCAGAGTCGCGCAAACGTCTTTCTCTCCAAGTCCAGCCTGCAGGGCACAGTCACCGGTGGACCGACGGCGCTTCAGCTGGAGATCGAGCATTCGCTTGGAATCACGGCGACCAGCGGCGAATGGGCGCTCACCAGCGGTGTGGGCGGTGGCTATCCACGTGGGCTGGTGGTAGGCGAGCTGGCTTCTGTTGCCCACCGAGACTCGTCGACCAGCGACGAAGCGCTCGTGGCCTGGGTCAACGACCCGGCGAGCATCAGCCTGGTGCTGGTGATCACCGACTTCACGCCGTCATGAAACGGCTCGCGATCGCCGCGTTGCTGCTCGCGATCGTGATGGTCCAGGTGACGTGGGCTCCACGCTTGGCCATCGCGGGCGCGTTTCCGAACCTCGCGCTGGTCGCCGTCATTGCAATCTCCTGGACGGCGGGCGTGCGGTCTGGGATGGCCTGGGCTTGCGTCGCCGGATTGATGCTCGATCTGACTGCTGCAGGCCCGCTCGGTCCACACGCCGTGGCGCTTCTCGCCGGCGCATACCTCACCGGCTTCTGGACTCGCAACCTCGACCGCGAAAGCCTTGTGCATCCGGTCATCGCGACGGCGGTCACCACTGCGGTTTACTCGCTCGTCCTCGTCGCGGCTGACGACACGCTCGGTCTCCCAGTTCCGGCGCTTGGCGTCGCCGTACAGCTCGTGGTCGTGGCGTCCCTTTACAACGCCGTGTTGATGCCAATCGCATTGCTTTTAGTTCGCAGACCGCGGGAATCCACGACCGGGCGCACGGAGGCAGCTTGATCGAGCTGGGCGGTGTAACCCCCAGGGCTCGCTGGTCGATGCGGCTGGTCGCCGCTGCCTCGGTGGCGGTGCTGATCGTCGGCGGGCTTGCCATCAAGCTGGCGCAGCTGCAGGTGGCGGACGGCGCAAAGCTCGCCGGCATGGCGCGCGCCAACACGGTTCACCGCATCGTCCTCGAGGCGGACCGAGGCATCATCTACGACCGCCACGGCGCGCCGCTGGTCACCAACAGCCCGATCTGGAGCCTGGAGGTGGTGCCGGCCGGGCTACCCATTGATGCGCGGGCCCGCACGGTGGAGCTGTCCGAGCTTGCTCGCGCCACCGGGCAGCCGGAAGAGAAGCTGGAGACGGCCCTCGTCACGGCCGACCCGTACGCGCACGTGCGCATCGGACCAAGCCTCTCGCAGGCGCAGGAGCTAGCGATCAACGAGCGGCTGCCCGAGCTGCCTGGCGCCTCGATCGTGCAGGGCGCCGTCAGGACTTACCTCGATCCACTGACTTTTGGGCATGTTCTCGGCTACGTCGGGCCCTTGAACGAAGGGGACGTCAAACGGCTGGCCCGCCTCGGCTACCAGCCCGCCGAGGTGGTCGGCAAGGTCGGCGTGGAAGCGGGACTCGAGACGGTGTTGCGCGGCAAGGACGGGTGGGCTGACGTCGAGGTCGACGCCCGAGGGCAGGTCGTGAGAACTCTCGGCAGCCAGGCGCCCGTCGCCGGCGCCTCTGTTTATCTCAGCCTGGACTCCGCTCTTCAGCGCGCGACAGCTGACTCGCTGGCCGCCGGCCTGGTCCGTGATCACAAGACAGCCGGCGCTTCGGTCGTTCTCGATCCCCGAACCGGGGAGGTGCTCGCGCTTGTGAGCCTCCCCGGCTACGACACGAACCTGTTCACGCACGGCATCGGCCAGGCCGACTACAGCAGGCTGATCAACGACCCTGACCGGCCGCTTCTGAACCGCGCCATCGCCGGGCAGTACGCCCCTGGGTCGACGTTCAAGATGGTGACCGCGACCGCCGGCCTCCAGGAAGGGAAGATCACCGCCAACACGCTGCTCAACTGTCCCAGCTACATCAACGTGAACGGCTGGATGTATCACAACTGGGCGAGCTACAGCCTGGGCCAGATGAACGTCGCCAAGGCTCTGGCGACGTCATGTGACACTTTTTTTATCAGGTCGCCGCGATGGTCGGCGATGTGACGCTGGCGAAATACGCGCGCGCTTTCGGTTTCGGCAATGCCACGCAGATCGAGCTTCCAGGTGTGATGCCGGGATTGGTGCCGGACCGCATCTGGAAGCAGCTGCAGTGCGGTGTCCCCGATCTCAACTCGGATGCGTGTCGCTGGAGCGCGGGGGACACGATCACGTTCGGCATCGGCCAGTCCTACCTGCTCACAACGCCGCTCAACCAGGCGGTGTACGTCGCCGCGCTGGCCAACGGCGGCGAGGTGATGAGGCCGACGTTGGTGCATGAGGTGCGCGACGTGTCCGGGCACGCCGTCCAGTCAATGCAACCGGAGGTTACCGGCACCGTGCCGGCATCTGCGGCGAACCTGATGGCGGTGCGCGAAGGCATGCGGCAGGAGATCAACCGGCCGTACAACATGAACTACTGGTTCCGAGCTGCCGGCGTCCCGGCCGATGGCGGCGGCAAGACGGGAACCGCGCAGTGGGGCGGCAGCGGGCTTGATCTTCCCACCCATGCATGGTTTGTGTTCTTCGCCCCGTATGCGCAGCCGGAGATCGCGATGTCGATATTCGTCGAACGAGGCGAGCTCTCGGAGGTGGAGGCTGCTCCGATCGGAGTGCAGGTCATGAAGTTCTACCGCGAGCATCTCGGACTGATTCGAGCCACGCCGTGACCACCGCCACGTCCTTGTGGCGCAGGCTCGACCCGTTTCAGCCGCTGCTTGCGGCCATGCTGGTCGCGCTCGGCCTGATGACCGTTTACAGCGCGCACGCGGATTGGGGCCGGCAGATCGTGTGGTTGGTTCTCGGGGCCGGCGCGTACGTGGCAGCATCCGCTTTCGACTATCGCCGCCTGCGTCCGGTCGCGCTTGGCCTCTACGCGGGGATGATCCTGATGCTCCTCGCCGTGCACCTTGTGGGGCATACGGCTTTGGGCGCGCGGCGATGGCTTTCGGTGGCGGGGGTCCCACTCGAACCGTCCGAGCTGTCGAAGCTCCTGCTCGTGGTCGTCCTCGCCGCCTACCTGAGCCGCGCTGACCGGCTTTCGTGGCGAGCGTTCGGCGGTGCGCTGCTCCTGGCCGCGCCACCCGCCGTCCTCATCGTCTCGCAGCCTGACCTGGGCACCACGATCGTTTTCGGCGGGGTGGTCTTCGGGCTGCTCTTTCTTGCGGGTGCCAGCGCGTGGCAGCTGTTCTCACTCGTTTTCGCCGGCGGGGTCGCCCTCCCACTCCTGCCGTACCTGCTGCACGGCTACCAGCGAAGGCGCCTCGAGATCTTTCTCGACCCGAACCAGGACCCGCTTGGCGCCGGCTACAACCTGCTGCAGGCTCGGATCGCGGTCGGTGCCGGCGGCCTTTTCGGCCAGGGGTGGCTGCACGGACTCCAGGGCCAGCTCGGGTTCGTGCCGGAGCGCGCAACCGACTTCGTCTTCGCGATCTTCGCCGAAGAGTTCGGGCTGCTCGGAAGCCTCGTCTTGCTCGCGGTCTTCGGCACCCTGCTGATCCGGCTCCTGCGCACCGCTGCAGTTGCGCCGGACAGGTTCGGCGAGCTGGTCGCCGGTGGAGTGTTTGTGATGATCCTGGTGCAGCTGGTCGAGAACGTCGGCATGAACATCGGGCTGCTGCCCATCGCGGGGATCCCGCTGCCACTCATCTCATATGGTGGATCGGCGACGATCACCACCCTGGCGGCGCTGGGGCTTGTCCAGTCGGTGGCGCTGCGGCGTCGAGCGGTAGCGCATGGCCCGGCGCGCGCAGGGCGCATTTCCACCCAAGACCAGGCGATCGCGACCCTTGGTACAATCGATCGCCGTGCCCAAGCCTGATTCTTCGCTGTCGGCTGTCATCGTCAGCGGAGGAAAGCAGTACCGCGTGGCTCCGGGCGACCACATCCTGGTCGACCGCCTGAGCGCCGAGCCGGGTTCGTCCCTGAAGCTCGATCGTGTTCTGCTGCTTCGGAACGGGACCGAGATCAAGGTTGGCGCACCGGCCGTCGATGGCCTGGATGTCGAGGTCAAAGTGCTCGCGCACCGCCGTGGGCCGCGCATCGAGAGCCTTCGCTACAAGTCCAAAAAGCGCGTCCGTGTGCATCGCGGCGGCCGCGCTGACCTGACCGCGCTGGAGATCATCGCCGTCGGTGGCATGACCGGCGAGAAAGAGACCGAGACCAAGACAGCGGCCAAGACCGCAACCGGATCAAAGGCAAAAGGGGCACCAAAAAGGAGCGCGGCGGCCGCAGCCAAGGCTGAGGCGGCGACTCCGGAAGCGGGGAAGTCGGAAGACGCCAAGCCGGCCAAGCGCGCGACGCGAAAGAAGGAATAGATGGCACATAAGAAAGGAGGCGGCTCCTCCCGCAATGGTCGTGACTCCAACCCGCAGATGCTGGGCGTGAAGATCTACGGCGGCCAGGCGGTGGGCGCTGGGCAGATCCTGGTCCGGCAGCGCGGCAGCAAGATCGCACCTGGCGCGGGCGTGGGTCTCGGCCGCGATCACACGCTGTTCGCGCTCGTTCCAGGGCACGTGCGCTATGAGCGCGTTGGCAAGGATGGCCGGCGCGTCAGCATCGTCGCCGAACCCGCGAAGGTCGCACAAGAGAACGGCGCCGGCAAGAACTGACGGCCGCCGTCAGTTCGTTGACTCGGCTCGGATCGTCGTGCGCGGTGGGCATGGGGGAAAGGGATCGGCTTCGTTTCGCCGAGAGCCATACACGCCGCGAGGCGGACCAGATGGTGGTGATGGGGGCCGCGGCGGCTCCGTCGTCCTGAAGGCAACCACCGGCGTCTCAGACCTCTCGCTGTACAAGCAGCGCCCGCGCTGGAACGCCGAGCCCGGCATGGATGGAGCCGGTGGTCGCAAGACCGGGCGGGGCGGAGCCGATGTCGTGCTGGAAGTGCCGGTCGGCACGGTCGTGCTCGATGAGGAAGGCGTGCTGGTGGCGGACCTCGATCGCGCCGGAACGGATGGGGTGGTGGCGAAGGGCGGGGTAGGCGGCCGCGGCAACGTCCACTTCAAGAGCTCGACGCGGCGCGCTCCCGATTACGCGGAACCGGGCTACAAAGGGGACGAACGGACACTGCTCCTCGACCTCAAGCTGATCGCCGACATTGGACTGGTCGGTCCGCCTAACGCAGGCAAGTCATCGCTGCTGAGCTCGCTCACGGCAGCGCGACCGAAGGTCGCGGACTATCCGTTCACCACCCTGGATCCGGAGCTCGGGGTGGCGGAGTCTCGTGGCGGACGGATCGTCATCGCGGACATTCCCGGGCTGATCGAGGGCGCCGCCCGCGGCGCGGGCCTCGGGCTTCGCTTCCTCCGCCACGTCGAGCGCACGAGGGTCCTGGTCTATGTGCTCGACGGATCGGCGCCGGATCCGTGGGCGGACCTTGAGACCGTGCGCAAGGAGGTTGAGCAGTTCTCCGCCGGGCTCGCGGCACGGCCATTCGTAGTCGCCATCAACAAGCTCGACCTCGAGGCGACGCGACGCTTGAAGGGACGCAATCGCCGGAAGGGGGTGCACTTCATCTCCGCACTCACCGGCGAAGGCCTGCCCGAACTGATGGACGCGATGGTGCCCGCGCTGGCCGCAGCCCCCGAGGTGACGGCACAGGGCCTGGCCAAGAAGGTCAAGCTGCCGGAGCGTGTTGCCAGGGCGGGCCTCAGCGTCGAGGAGCAGCCATGGGGCTACCTCGTGAGCGGCGATCGCGTCGAGCACCTGGTCGATCGCACCGACCTCGAGTCTGAAGGCGCGCTGGCCCGCTTCCAGTCCGAGCTGGACCGGCTCGGCGTCAACGCGGCGTTGGAGTCTGCCGGCGTGCAGCCCGGCGACACCGTGCGCATCGCGGATACCGAGTTCGAGTACCAGCCATGAGCCGGATAGGCGTTCTGGGCGGCACCTTCGATCCGATCCACCTCGGGCACCTCGCCGCGGCCAAAGCGGCGCTGGACTGTGCACACCTCGACCGCGTGCTTTTCGTCCCCAGCGGTCGACCGCCTCATCGCCCGGCGGCCCTTGCACCGGAAGCCGACCGCCTCGCGATGGTGCGCCTCGCGACACAGGACGAGCCGCGGTTCGAGGTTTCCGACATGGAGATCAAACGAGGCGGCCTGTCCTACACCGCGGATACGGTAGAGGAGCTGCACAGAGCTCATCCCGAAGATGAGCTGTTCCTCATCCTCGGCTGGGATGCGGCACGACTGTTCCGCACGTGGCACGAGCCGGACCATGTCGCGTCGCTTGCGTCCTTCGTCATCCTCGGCCGGCCGGGCACGCGGCCACCTACATCGTCGGAGATCGCCGCACTTGGGCTTCCGCCAGAGCGGCTCCTCGAATGCTTCGGCGGCACGCCAGACATCTCGGGCAGCGCTCTGCGAGGCGAAATCGCCGCGGGCCGCCCGGTGACGGGGAAGGTACCCGCCGCCATCGAGCGCTACATCGCAGAGCGCCACCTGTATAGGGATAATCGGTAGGTTGGCGGCGAGGAAAGAGAGGGGCTTGACGCCGCTGCAGCTGGCTCGGCTGCTGCGCGGTGCGGCGGTCGAGAAGAAGGCATGGGACCCGGTCGTCATCGACGTTCGCGAACAAACCTCCATCGCTGACTATTTCGTGATTTGCGAGGGGGAGACCGACCGCCAGGTCCGGGCGATCGCGGACGGGATGGTCGAGGCGGCCAAGGCGAAGCAGCTGAGGCCGCTCGCCATCGATGGACAAACAGACGCGACGTGGATCCTGCTCGACTTCGACTCCGTGCTCGCGCACGTCTTCCTTCCCGGCGAGCGTTCGTACTACGACCTGGAAAGCCTGTGGGCGCCGGCGGCGAAGCGGCGCGGGAAGAGGGCAGCGGAGGGCTAAGTCTTCTCGCATGCTTGGCGCCAACAGTGTGGATTCCGACGTGTATTCCGCCCATTTGGCGCCAGCGGTGCGGTAAGCACGCCGGCTAGATGATCTGGCTGTAGCGGTCGAAAATTTCGCGTAGGTCCGCGGGCGGTTCCACTCGGTGCTTTTTCATCACCTCGAACAGGCTGAGGATGTGCCGAACTCCGGCGAGCGTGACGCCCTTCTCCCGCGTCAGGTTCTGGATGACCTGCACCTTGCTGATATCGCGCTGAGAGTAGCGGCGGCGATTGGTGATCGTGCGGTGCGGCTCGATCAGGCTCGCGTCCTCATAGAGCATCAGCGTGCGTGGGTGTGTCTCGAGGATCTCGGCTGCGACGCTGATGGTGTAGAGGGGTTTGTCGAGATCGCTGAATGACGGCTGTGCGCCGCGTGGCGCTCGTGTGCTCATGAATCTAATGAAGCGACTTGAGGATCTGGATGATGGCCGGACCGAGCAGGACGATCCACAGCACGGGGAAGATGCAGCCAACCATCGGAAACACCATGCGCGACGAAGCCTGGGCGGCGCGCTCCTGCGCCGTCTGGCGCTGGCGCCTGCGCATCTCCATGGCCTGAACCCGCAGGAGCCGCGCGATTGGTACCCCCATCTGGTCGGACTGCACGATGGACTCCACGAGATGGTGCAGGTCAGGGACGCCCGTGGTCTCGGCCATGTGCTCAAGTGCGCTCATGCGCGGCCTGCCGAGCCGGATCTCGCGCAGTACCTTGCCGATCTCATCGCCCAGCGCGTTGTGGAACCGCTCGGTGATGCTCAGCAGGCCCTCGTCGAGGCTCATGCCCGACTCCACGACCAGCGTCAGCAGGTCGGTCGCCTCGGCCAGCGAACGCTGGATCTGGTGCCGGCGCGCTGAGATCCGCTGCTCCAGCCAGAGGATTGGAAGCATGTAGCCGAGGAGCGCTCCGATCGCGCCGGCGATGGGTGCGACAACGATGACGGGCAAAGGCACGGGGGCAATCACGCCGAGCGCCAACCCGACGATCGCCAGCAGAGCGGCCACGCCGTAGCGCACCGCCTGGAAACCGGCGGGTGTAAGGCCTCCAGGGTCGCCGGCTCGGCTCAGCTTCTGACGGACCTGAATGGTCGGTTCCGCAGGAAGGCGCGAAATGAGGGGCCGAACCAGTGACTCGAACCGCTTGACCAACGTAGGTCTAGGCGCGAGGGGGCCGAAGCTCCCGTTGGTGGCCGGCGCGGTGCTGCGGCTGGCGTCGATGGCGATGAAGTACGCCATCACGACGATGGCGCAGATGACACCGGCGATGAGCGCTACCAGGAACATCAGGACTCGAGGGAGCTCATGCGCCGGATGATGAGGTTGCCCACCAACACGAAGAATGCGGCGACCCCGAGAAGCACGTAGCCAATGAACGTGTTGGTCATTGGTGCGAAATATCCCGGGACGAAGACGTAAAGGCCGAGCGCAAGGAGGATCGGCAGCCCCGTGATGAT
>CATPBO010000132.1 GCA_955652835.1 Candidatus Dormiibacterota bacterium | reverse complement strand
CTGCTTGCTGGCGAGCTGCACGTGGCCACTCACCTCGGTCATCGCCCGCATCATCGTCAACCCACGCTCCATCTGCTTGACGCCTTTCTCCAGGGCCATGACGGTCTCGCTGCTCTGCGCCTGAGCGCCTTCGACGAGCTTGGCGATCTGTGCGGCGGCAGCCTTGGAGCGCTCGGCCAGCCGTCGCACCTCGTCGGCGACGACGGCAAAGCCGCGGCCGGCGTCGCCGGCCCGGGCGGCTTCGATCGCGGCGTTGAGGGCGAGCAGGTTGGTCTGGTCGGCGATGTCGTTGATGAGCTCGAGGATGCCCTCGATCTCGTTGACGCGGCCGGCCAGGGCAAGGGTGCGATCGCCTGAGGCCTTGAGATCGGTTTGGGCGAGCTCGAGGTTGGTCTGGGCTTCGCCGGCCTGGATGGCAACGCGGTCGACGGTGTCGGCGATCGAAGCTGAGGTGCGTGCGACCTCCTCCATGCTGGCTGAGGTGGCGGTGGCGGCGGTGGTTTGCTCCAACGTCGCCGAGGCGAGATGCTCCGCGGCGGCGGACAGCCTACCCGCGGATTCGGTGACCTCGCCTTTGAGGCGCGACATGACGCCACTGAGGCGTTCGACCATGGCATTGAACCTGTCGCCCAGACGGCGGACCTCCGCGCCACCGCTGAGCTTCACGCGGGCTGACAGATCTCCAGCCTCAACTCTCGCCGCGGCGCGCGAAAGAGCAACGATCGGTCGCGTTGTGAGGAACGCAAGCACGATGGCGAATCCAATCAGCAGCAGCGTGCTCAATCCCTGGAGCAGAGAGGTGCGAATCTCTTGTTGGTACACGGGAGCCAACGCGCTCGAGGTATCGATCGACGCGACGACTACCCAGCCAAGGGTTGGAATTGGTTCGTAACCGGCAACAACGGCGTGATGTCGGTAGTCGACGATCTGTGCCGCGCCGGCCCCGACCGTGATCGCCTGATCGTAGAGGGCGCTTTCGCCAACGATTGTGAGGGCTCCTTTGGCCAACACGGCTTCGTCGTTCGGGAGGACGCCCCAGTCCGAGCTGTAGAGGATGAGATGCTCTGCGTTGACGAGATGAACCTCCTCGTCCTTTGCAACTGCGGTGTCGAGGCCTGACGGGTGGAGGAGCCGCCCCAAGAGCGTCGAGTTGACGTCGGCGACAACGACGCCCTGAGGCTGCTCGTCCGCACCCAGGATCGGCGACGTGATTAACCAATCGATGCCTCCACTGGCGGCCTGCACGGGTCCGATCGTTTCAACACTGAGGCTGTTGGCGAACGTGCCCCCGGATGGTGTGGCTGACAGTTTGGCGTCCGGCCGTGACGACGCGATCAGATTTGCCTTCGTATCGAAGATCTGGATCGTCTCGAATGACGGATGGGAGGCAACCGAGCTGACAAGGCGTGCATTGAGACCCGGGTTGGAGAGCTCGCCGGCGTTGTCACGCGCCATGGTGCGAAGCTCAGCTTGGCGTTCAGCCACCCAGTCGCTTATGCGGATCGCAGCGGTCTCTGCAGTCGCCTCGGCGCGCGCCTTGCTCTGATCGATGCTCGTCTGGGCGCTCCAGTTGGAGATCGCGAACCCGAGCACGATGGAGAGTGGAATCGACACGACCAGGATCGCGGCCACCACACGCACGTAGTAGCTTTCGAGCAGTCTCCTAAGCATCCGACGCTTGGGCACGCGAGCAGGCCCCATTGGGGCCTGAACCAGGCGAAGTGCCGGCGTGTGGGCGCTGGGTACGACGGCCCCAGGAGGGCCGCGACGGAGCTGCATGCTCTCGTACTACGCCGGATGGCGTGGTTTGTCGCCATGGGTGAGCACTGCGGGCCACCCCTCTAAGAGGATGGCTTTCGGTTCAACTCACAGGGGCAAGTACGGGGCGGGCCATGCGCCATGTTGGCGCCGCCAATAGTCTAGGTGGCTGAGAGATCTCCACAGGTGACGCTCGGTGCGTAATCAGGCTCGGTGAAGTCAGGGCCGTTGTGGACGTTGACATACCAGCCAGACGCTGGAAGAAACGAGTACGGGACCTGCACAGTGCTTGTTGTCGTGGCCGCGCCTGTCGAGTCCGCGACGACCGACTGCAGCGCATAGGCGATGCCACCCTGGATGGCGCAGCTGCCCGAATGCAGGTGCGAGACATGGGTCGAGTTTGGCTTCATACCGGTCAGCTTGACCGTCACGGTGAACGAATCGGCGGACTTGACGATCTGGCCAGTGCCGGACACGCCGCTTGCGTTCTGAGTCGTCATCGTGAAGTTGACGGTCGGCAGCGATGGCGGCGTGCTGGCTGTGCTTCCGCCGCCGCAGGCAGCGACAGCCAGGACGCTTGCTAGGGCGATCAGAATCTTTCTCACAGTCTTGTAGTACGGCGCGACGAGGGCCTTGTCGCCATGGGGGGACATGGCGGGCCCCCCCTTCAAGGGGATGGGCCTTCCGACTAAAGCTCGATCAGGCCCTTGCGCGCGGCGGCGATCACGGCCTGCAGCTTGGAGTGGACCTGCAGCTTTTCGATCACGTGGCGGACGTGCCACTCGACCGTGTGGGGAGCGATGCCGAGGCGCCGCGACATGGCGATCGTGTCCAACCCCTCCGCGAGCAGGTGGAGGATGTCGAGCTCTCGCGGCGTGAAGTCCGCAAGTAGCTGGTCACGCTCCCGCTTCTTGGTGATGACCGCTCGCTGCCGGGCGATCGCGCGTGCGAACAGCTCGACCGGAATCAGGACCTCGCCCTTTGACGCTCGCCTTACGGCCTCGATGATCTGGTCGGCGGTCGCATCCTTGGTCAAGTAGGCGATGGCACCTGCGTCGATCGCATCCAACAGCGCCGTCTCGGACTCATCCGCGCTGTGGAACACGATCGCCGCGTCGGCGTGGGTGTTTTTGATCGTGCGTGCGGCCGCTGGACCGGTCACGTCCGGCAGCCGGAAATCCATCAGGACGACGTCGGGCCGGTGCTGTGCGACCGCTTCCACGGCGTCGGCGCCCGAGCCCGAAACGCCGGATACTGCGAGGTCGGGCTGTCCTTCGAGGACCCGGGCGATGGCGGACGCCAGCAAGGGATGGTCCTGGACGATCAAGACGTGGACGCGGCGGGGCTCACGCTCGACTTCGGTGGCAGGCTGCGGATTGCGCACCGTCTCGCTACCTACTACTCCTGAAGGCAACACCGAACCGCCGGTTGCGGACTCTAAGCACCATTACGCCATTGCAACTGTAAAGCGAATGTTTAGTCAAAAGGCTACTTAAGGAAAGGAAGATGGATTGCGGACGGATGCTGAACCTGCCCGAAGCCAAAACACCCAAAGTTGGGCCCCGCGGCCGGGCGTCTCTTATCCTTGCGCCTGCTGTGCAGGCGTCTGCCGACGAGATTTACTTCAGTGCTCCGGGCGTTGCGTCGGTCAGGTGGGACCACAACGCGCAGCTGGTTAGGGTCGAGTGGGAGGGTTGGGCGAACTCAGACGAGTTCGCTCTCCTGCTGCAGGCCGAGGTGACGGCCCTCAAGCAACATCATGGGACGCGATTGCTCGCAGACTGCCGGCGCCAGAAGGTCATCAAGCCGGCAGATCAGGAACGTGCCAACCGGGAGTGGGTCCCCCGGGCGATGGCGGCAGGCCTGAAACACTTTGCCGTCGTCATTCCATCGAGCGCGTTGGCGGAGATGAACCTCAGAAGCGCGCTGGAAAAGATCCCAGGAACGACAATCGAAGTCGCCTACTTCGCTACGGTCGATGAAGCCGAGGAGTGGCTGGCGGGCACGGAATGATCGAGCCGAGGGACGTAGTCCTCGCCATTCTCGGCGCGTCGGCTGCCCTTGCCGGCTTTGTCCTCGTGTTCCTCGGCGTGATCATCGCCTCCTACCAGTCCTATGCCGGAGCCGTGCCGGCGCAGGTGGTCACGCCGTATCAGAGGACAGGCGGCGTGCTGTTCGTGAGCTTCGGCTTCAGCCTCGTCACCGTCGTGGTGTGCTTGTTCTGGCTCATCCTCGGCGGTCCGTCAGCGCTCTACGGCTGGACGATCGGCCTCTTCCTCGTGCAGCTGGTCGCGGTCTTTCTAGCCGCGGGGTGGGCCACGCGTATGGTCCTGTGGAAATAGCCGTGGCGCTCACCCAGAAGAAGCTGCAAGACCTGAAAGACGCCAGCCTGACAAGCCTCCTCGAGGACGACATGACCGCCTGGCGGGCGAAGGCGAAGCACGCGTACGCCGCGACGCGCGCCTACATTAAGGAGATCCGACCTGACGACGTCACGGCATTGCTCGTCGCCGAACTCGAGGTGACGCCCGAGTTCAGGAACTACCTGGCAAAAAGGAAGCTGAAACAGAAATACTGGTCGGAGTGGTTTGCGGAACTCATCGTCGACCGCTTGTGGTCTGAGTTGAATGGAGGGTGAAGTTGGCTGAGGATCCGTCGGAGCAGGCCAGGAAGTTCATTGACGCCTCGCTGCAGGGGCGATCCAAGAAGCCCAGCAAGGCGGCTTACATGCGAGCGATCAGGCTCGCCCGGCTAGCGATCGAAGAGTTGACGTCTCTGGCCGGGAGGATCGAGAAGTCACCGGCGCCTGCCGGCAATCTCCGCGCGGACCTTCGTCGCCGCCCGCGCTAGGACCTCCAGCTTTTCGAATGCTTTCTGACGCGGCAGGTACTTCATGCCGCAGTCGGGGGCGAGTATCAGCCGTTCGGGATCGACGAACTCGAGTGCCTTGTGGATCCGGCCGGCGACGGTCTCCACGTCCTCGACGGGGCTTTCGTCGGCGAGGTCGATGACCCCGACGATCAGCTGCTTGTTGCGGAGCGCCTTCAACACCGACAGGTCGACTCTCTGCTGAGCCGACTCGAGCGAGATCTGCTTCGCCGCAACGTCCGCAAGCTGCTCCAGGAAGGGATAACCGTTCGGGCGCGAATGCACGATATGCGCGTAGCCGAAGCATGTGTGCAGCGCCGTGGTGCCGGTGATGCCGTCCAGCGCCCGGTTGATCGCCTTGATGGCAAAGCGCTCCGCGCTCGCTGGGCGGGCCTGCAGGTAAGGCTCGTCGAGCTGCACCACGTCGGCGCCGGCCGCGAACAGGTCGCGCATCTCGGTGTTGACCGCGTCCGCGAGCGCGAGCGCAAACGCTTCCTCGTCGTGGTAATAGTCGTCCTGGGCCTGCTGCGACATCGTGAACGGCCCGGGTAGCGTCGCCTTGATTTTGCGATCGGTGTTAGCGCGCAAGAACTTCACATCTCGCACCTCAACCGGACGCATGCGACGGATCGGGCCCACGACTCGCGGCACCGGGTTGGGGTGGCCGGTGCGGTCGAGCGCCGTGCCGGGGTGGTCGAGATCCATGCCCTCGAGGGCGGTGGCGAAACGGTTCGAGTAGCTCTCACGCCGCACCTCGCCATCGGTGATGATGTCGATGCCGGCGCGCTCCATGTCTCGGATGGCAACGACCGTCGCATCGTCCTGAGCCTGTTCCAAAAAGCTCGGGCCAACGCGCCAGATTTCGAGCGCCCGCGTCCGCGGTGGCAGCCGGCTGCCGAGCATCGCGCGGTCGACGAGCCACTCGGGCTGCGGGTAGCTGCCAACCACGGTCGTCGGCAGGACGTCCATCACGGCAGACAGGGTATAGCCCCACGAACTCTGAGGCTTCGCCTTGAGGGGTCCCCGCGAACTCACGGCGTAATTCTCTGAGTTCGCGGGGCTTTTTCGCGGGGACCCCTTAATCGCGCATCATGTTTCCGGCATGGAGTCCAGGGGCAACCGGCTCAGGGGAGACGACTGCGATCGCGACTGGATCTGGGAGCGCGAGATCGAGACCGCGAGCGCAGAAGACTCCTTCCGGCTTGCCGCAACCGCTTGGGATCGGCAGTTTCGCCGCCTGAGGGAAGCCTCGCCCTTTTATGCGCGGAAGTTTCGGGAGGCGGGCGTGGGCTCTTCGTT
>CATPBO010000131.1 GCA_955652835.1 Candidatus Dormiibacterota bacterium | reverse complement strand
GTCACCGACCCGTCCGCAGGAATCGCGCCTCAACTCTCAGTGATGGTCGTCGACGACACCCTGATGGTGCGCGAGCTGCAGCGGTCGATCCTGGAGCGCGGCGGCTATAACGTGCGCACCGCGAGCGACGGAGCCGAAGCATTTGCGATGCTGTCCGAACAACCCGCCGACCTGGTGGTGACCGACCTGGAGATGCCGAACCTCGACGGCTTCCAGCTCACGAGCAGCATTCGGGCACATCCTCGCCTGGCCAATGTTCCGGTACTGATCGTGTCGTCCCACGCGAGCGAGGAGGATCAGCAGCGGGGCCTCGACGCGGGCGCGGATGGCTACATCGTCAAAACCTCCTTCGATGAGGCCGGGCTGCTGAGCGCCGTTTCGCGTCTATTAGGTCGAACGGGAGACCCAACGCCCCAGCATCGAAACGGGGCAAGTGCCACTGCGAAAAGCAGACGAGTCAAACCCGTACCAGCCACGACATCGAGGTGACCTTGGCTGCGCTCGACCACGCGGCCTTGCTTCTTAGATCTCGGGCCGGACTCAAGGCAGAACCGGTCAGCCGAGCCAGGCTCGAGAGATTGCTTCAGGAGAGCGCAAACCTCGCGGGCATTCCGATCGACGAATACGTGAGCATGGTCGACACTCAGCCGGCCGCTTTTGCTGACCTGCTGGACCGGGTCACTGTTCAGCACAGCGCCTTCTTTCGCGATCCCGCCCAATTCGTAGCGCTGGCGGAGATAGTGCGCAAGGCGGCTGATGGACCGCACACGGTGTGGAGCGCCGGCTGCGGCAATGGTCAGGAACCGTACAGCCTCGCGATGCTCCTCGATGAAACGGGACGCCGCAACTGGCAGGTCGTCGCCACGGACGTCTCGTTCCATGCACTCGCACAAGCCGAGAAGGCTCGGTATACAGAGCGTGAGGTCGAAGGGTTGTCGCACGAGCGCAGAAGGCGTTACCTAACGTCCGCCCCGGGCGGCTACGAGATCGTTCCGTCCCTCCGACGCAGCGTTCGCATCGCACACCACAACCTGGCTCGAGCTGACGCCAGCTCGGTCGTGCCCGAGTCGATTGTGGTGTTCTGCCGCAACGTCCTCATGTACTTCGGACGCGAGGAGTCGGAGACCTGTATCCAACGGATCGCCAACCGCATCGCCCCCGGCGGTTACCTTTTCCTCGGTCACTCTGATTCGCCTGGCCGCATGACGCAATACTTCGAGCCCGTCCGAATGGCTGGCGCTCTCTGCTACCGACGCCTTGTCGCCGCCGCCCCGATTGCTCCCAGTGTGGGAACGCGTGCGGGCGACCGCCGGCCACCTCGCGACCCGCGAGGCCTGCTCACTGAAGGCGATCGCGCAGCAGCGAACGGCGACCTCCGAGCCGCGGTCCGGGCGTTTCGGCAGGCAACCTTCCTGGACCCCAACCTCGCGATCGCCTACTTTCAGCTGGGAGCGGCGCTCGAACTAGCGGGCGATCCGCGCGAAGCGCGCCGCGCCTTCGGTGCGGCAGGGTTGGCGATGATGAAGGGGGACGGCAGCGAGGACCTGGCGGGGCTTGGTGGCTACACGCGGCGCGATCTTGCAAGCGCCATCGCCTTTAAGCTCACACGGACGAAGTGATGGCAGCAGAAGACATCGTCCTGGTCGACGACGATCGCGTGATCCAGAAGATGGTTGGCGGCTTCCTGGAGCGAAGGGGCTTCAACGTGCGCAACGCCAGCGACGGGATCGAAGCGCTCGAGCTAATCCGGGAGCGAGTTCCGGACCTGGTGATCACTGACGTACGGATGCCTGAGCTGAATGGAATCGAGCTGACCGCACGAATGCGCAGTCATCACCGCACCGCCGGCGTTCCCATCCTCATGTTCTCCGAGCTGATCACTGCGCCCGACGCCCTTGCTGGGTATGCGGCCGGCGCCGACGACTACCTGCCCAAGCCCTTCGAGCTCGAGATCCTCGAGGCCAAGGTCCAGTCTCTGCTGCGGCGGTCGGCCGGCGCCTCGGCAGGGGCCAACCGTGGCAAGGTGATCCTGTTCGCCCACGCCAAAGGGGGCGTCGGCACGACCTGCCTCGCGGTGAACACGGCCATTCTGCTGGCTGCTCAGTCGTCGAGGCCGGTCGGGCTGCTCGACCTCGACGTCGAGTTCGGCGACTCGGCCGTTTACATGAACCTCCATCCGCACTTGACCCTGGCCGACCTCAAAGCCGCACCCGGCGTCCCGGTTGACGAGGAGCTGTTCGAAGGCTTCGTGACCGAGTCCGGCAGTGTGCGGTTGGTAGTGGGCTCCGATGTCCCCGAGCGCGCCGAGCTGGTGACCCTGCCGGCGATTCAGCTGGCGATCGACCGCCTCACCGCAACGTGTCAGTACGTGCTCGTGGATGCCCCGGCATCGTTCAGCGAGCGCACCTTGACCGCCTTGGATACCAGCGACCTGATCTGCCTGGTCACCTCGGCGTCGCTGCCCTCGCTCAAAGCGACCCGGCGCTGCCTTGATCTGTTCAACAAAATTGGCGTTTCGCCACGCCGGGTCCGCTTGATCCTCAATTACAGCGCCACCCACCCGGTGGACATCGACGGGGCGGCGGGCGTACTGGGACGCAATCCCGATTTCGTCATGCAGAAGTCGGAAACGCTCGACCAGGCTGTCAGCAGCGGCCGGCCGCTGGTCACCTCGGACCCCAGCGACCCGCTCGTGGCGGACCTACGAAAGCTGGCCGACGCGATAGTGGCAAGCGTGTCGGTGACGGCGGATCGGACGAGCTAAGAGATCCTGCCGAGCTTGGTCTGAGAGGGATCGTCCCCCCACCCGGGCCTAGCCGCCCGACCTCCCCCGGGCGGCGGAGGTGAATTCACCTGTCTAGATGCTGCATTTGGGCCTGCTGGAAATTGCTTTCCGGCCGCCCGGCCCGCCTCACTATCCGCATCTGATCGTCGTACGCCCGGACCATGCGCAGGATGCCCGTGTCCGCACTTGACTGGATGATTTTCCGAACAATGGTGGAAACCGCCTGCCCGATGCCGAGCCGGCTGGCCTCTTCATTCAGAATCCGGAGATTCGTATCGCGCCACAGAAGGTAGGACCGCGTCATGGTGGCGACTGACATGCCGTAGCAGGCGCCGATGACCCCGAGCCGGCTGATGAAGTTGCGCTCCCGCTCGGTCGTGCCTTCTCCCGTGATCAGGAACCTCGCAATGGCCCGGCTCGTCAGGGTGTGAACGTCGTGGATCGACCTGGCAAATCGCGGCGAGCTCAACTCGACCAGCCCGGTGGCAACCGCGGCCTCGGCCGTGATGCGAGTGGCCTCGCTGACACGGGCCGCCAGCGCGCGTCCTAACGTAACCTCGTCCGGATCTGAGGGGAACGCTGTCGGCACGCGAGGCGACCTGGAACCAGGGCTCCATGGAAACGCACCGCCCGGCACGCCTCGGCGAGTCTCGGTGATCATGAATTCCGCAAGCACATAGAGGAAGGCACTCGGTGCCCGATCCCCACCCCTGGGGCCATGACCCCTGTATTACGCCTGCCGGTTTGAGATGTCTCCCTGCGAAATCAGGTGATCCAACCCTGCAAATGAATGGGCGGTCGCGGCCCCTATGCACAAGGGGGGCGAGGCTGCTGAACCCTAAACCTCTCGCCATTGCCAGCTGGCATCCATTCGCACGCCAAAGTTCGGGCAGGGACCCCTAACCACAGGGGTACCCACCCCCCTGCAGTACCGGCGACAGCGATCCTGCCGGCATCTAGCCTGCAGATATGCTGCGGAAAGGCAGACTTGTTGTCGCGCCCTCGCCCGCCGGTGTCGGAACACCGCCGGTGCCTGAGAAATTCTCTACGTCCCCCATCTCTCCGGCGGGCGCCTTGGCGCCTGTCCCCCTGGGGTTCCGCGGAGCGGGGGATTGGCTCGGGTCCCGCGGCACATCGACACTGCTCGCGTTCCTCGCCATCTTCACGATGGGGCCGCTCATCCTCCTGTCTACCCTCAGCGTCAACTCCTTCTACGCGGCTGTCACAACGGCCTCCAATCTCCGGCTCACAGATGCAAGCGCGCTTGCAGCGGTCTACGTCAGTACCCAGATGACGTCATTGGCTGCTGTGGACGACTCCTACGCGCGCCGGCCCACGCTGATCGCCGCCCTCGGGGACGGCAACCATGCCAACTTTGACAAAACTGTCATCCTCACGGCCCTAAATGGCATCCGTGCGATCCAGCTTGGCACCCGCTTCGCCGGCATAGTCGACGCGGCCGGCACCTACTGGGGGGACCAGGACCCGGCGGGGCCAGCAAGCGCGATGGGACAAAACTTCAGCATGCGCGACTGGTACCAGGGCGCTGCCAGAACCGGTGCGGCATACATCTCGACCGCCTATGTTTCCGCAGATCAAGGCTCGCCGCTCGTAGTCGCGATCGCGGATCAGGTGAAAGCGGATGGCCGCTACGCGCCCAAGGGCACAGTGGTCGGCATCCTAGTGGTCGGTTACTACCTCACCGCCATGCAACGCCTCTTCTCAGACTTCGCCCGCAACCAGGGTGTGTCGGTCACAGTGACGGACCAGATGGGTGTCGTCGTGGCGCAGAGCGACGCCGTGCCGACCAAATTAGTGCAGGACAAGAGCGCCGGGGTGACTGCCGCGCTCAACGGTAAGAACACACTGGTGCGCGTCACCATCGGTGGCGAGGATCAGTTTGCCTCCTATTCGCCCGTCGCCACCGTTGGTTGGACAACAGTAACCAGCGTTCCAGTATCGGTCGCCTTGGCTGATGCCAGCCGGCTACGTACTTACATGATCGCAATCACGATCATTTTGCTGGCGTTGCTGGCGGCTGCCAAGGTGATCCTCTACCTCGTCTTCCGCGACCGCCAAGCAGTCAACCTGTCCCTGACCGGAGCGAACAGCGGCCTTTCTGAAAGTGTGGCCGCCCGGACCGCAGAGCTCGAAACCAGCAACCGCCAGCTGGTGGGCAGGACCGCGGAACTCGTCGGTCGGAGCGCAGAACTCGAAGCTAGCAACCAACAGCTCGAGGGCCGGACTGCAGAGCTCGAAGCCAGCAACCGTGAGCTGGAAGCTTTCGGTTACAGCGTCTCGCACGACCTTCGCAGCCCGCTGCGCAGCATCGACGGTTTCTCGCGCCTGGTGCTCGAAGAGAACCAGAGCGAGCTCTCGACCGAGGGAACCAGGAGGCTCGGCCTCATCCGGGCCGGCGCTCAGCAGATGGGGATTTTGATCGACGACCTGCTCAGCTTCTCGCGGCTCGGTCGCGTCGAGCTCAAGAAGCGGCGCGTTTTCACGGCGGACATCGTCAAGGAAGTGATCTCCGAGCTCAAGCAGGAGAATCCCGACCGGCAGATCGACTTCATCGTGCAGGACCTGCCTCCCTGCCTGGCCGATCCCGTCCTCCTCAGGCAGGTGTTCCGGAACCTCCTGGGCAACGCTGTGAAGTTCAGCCGCACAAGACCGGACGCACGTATCGAGGTCGGATCAGACGCAGGTACCGACACAGCGAAGGCCGGCATGGTCATGTACTACGTCAAGGACAACGGCGTCGGATTCGACATGCAGTTCAGCGACAAGCTTTTCGGTGTTTTCCAGCGCCTGCACCGGATGGAGGACTTTCCGGGCACGGGTGTGGGGCTCGCGCTGGTCAGGCGAATCGTCGAGCGCCACGGTGGAAAAGTGTGGGCCAAAGGCGCCGCGGATGCGGGTGCGACCTTTTATCTAACCCTGGAGGACGGCGATGCAAGAACCTGAAGCGGTCGAGATACTTCTCGTTGAAGACAACCCGAACGATGTCGAGCTGACAGTCCACGCGCTGCGAGCAAGCAACGTCGCCAACGACATCAAAGTGGTGCGGGACGGAGCCGAAGCGCTGGACTTCATCATGTGCCGCGGACCTTTTGCCGACCGCGACATCAATCGCGGCCCCAGGCTGATCCTGCTCGACTTGAAGCTGCCCAAGGTCGACGGAATCGAAGTCCTGCGCCAGGCCAAAGCCGACCCTCGGACCAAGATGATCCCGATCGTCGTCCTGACTTCGTCCAAGCAGGAGAGGGATATCGTCGAAAGCTATGAGCTGGGGGTCAACAGCTACATGTTGAAACCGGTCGATTTCGGGCAATTCACGGAATCGGTGCGCAGCCTGGGTCTCTACTGGCTCGTGTACAACCAGGCACCCGTGCGAGACTGATGCGAGCGCTGATCGTTGAGGATGTTCCTGCCGATGCCGAGCTGATCACTGAGCAGCTCCGGCGAGACGGGTTCGAACTCGATTGGGTGCGAGTCGAGAACGAGCCGGCCTTCCGTGCGGCACTCGACCCTCCACCCGACGTAATTCTCAGCGACTTCCATCTCCCGACCTTCGGTCCTACCCGTGCCATGGCAATCCTTCGCGAGTCGGGCATCGACATTCCGTTCATCGTCGTTTCGGGAACGATCGGAGAAGAGGCGGCGACCGAGATCATGCGCGAGGGCGCGGACGACTACGTCTCCAAGGACAAACCTGCCCGGCTCGGCATGGCGGTCTCGAGAGCGATGGCGGAGGCAGATTTGCGCCGAGGCCAGGCACGTACTCTCGACGACCTACGCCGGGCGCAGGATCGGTTCAGAGGGCTCTTCGAGTCGAAGGTCATCGGCATCCTGGTGGCCAACCGGACTGGTCAAATCCTCGAGGCAAACAGCTACTTCCTGTCCATGGTGGGTCGCTCGCCAGAAGACTTACCCCTCGACTATCTCGCGTTGACCCCCGATGAGGACCGGTCGAAGGACCGCGAAGTGCTGGTCGAGATGGACCTGCACGGCCGCGCGGCGCCATGGGAAAAGGAGTTCATCAACAAGGCTGGGAACCGGGTTCCGACGCTCATGGGAGGCGCGAAGCTTCCGGACGAGTCAATGGTTTGCTTTGTCGTCGACCTGACCCAGATGAAAGCCGTCCAGGCAAACCTCGAGAACGCGAAATCGCAGCTAGAGGTCGCGATCAACCAACTCAGGCTGACACAGGACGCGGTGATTGCAAAGGAGCGTCTACACGCGCTCGGGCAGATGGCGACGGGCATCGCCCACGACTTCAACAACAACCTCAGCCCGATCATCGGCCTGAGCGAGCTCATCCTTACCCGGCCAAGTCTCATGGACGACCCCGAAAAGGTCCTCAAGTTCGTGCGCACGATTCATCAGGCGGGGCGCGACGCGGCGCGAGTGGTCAGCCGCCTGCGGGACTTCTATCGCCCGGACAGTGATGCCTCTCAGACGGAGGTTGTCAGCCTCAAGCAGGTGGTCGAGCTGGCGATCGACCTGACCCGACCCAGGTGGGGCGACCAGGCGATGGCCGAGGACACCAAGTACAGGATCGCCACGTTCGTCCAAGACGTCAACGTGGCTGGGCAAGCGTCAGAGCTGCGGGAGATGTTGGTGAACCTGATTTTCAACGCTCTCGATGCGATGCCCGATGGCGGCGAGCTTGGCGTGACGGTCGATCACGATGCCGGCCGGCCTGGAATGGTCAGCATCGAATTGACAGACACCGGAGTCGGGATGAGTCCCGAAGTACTTAAGCGATGCCTCGAGCCATTCTTCACGACCAAGGGCGCGAGCGGCACGGGTCTCGGATTGGCAACCACGTACGGCATCGTCAAGCGACACCAGGGCGAGATCAATATCGAGAGCGAGCTCGGGCATGGAACGCGTGTCATCGTCAGGCTGCCCATCGTCCGGTCGCGCCCGGCTCTACCCACGCTGAGGGAAGTGCGCCCCGCGCCGGCCATGCACATCCTGGTCGTCGACGATGAGGAGATGGTCCGCAACGTGATTGGCGAGTACTTGCGAGCCGACGGGCATAACGTAGACCTGGCGGAGGGTGCTGTGATTGCACTCAGCAAGATCAAGACCGGGCAATACGATTTGATCATCACCGATCGCGCCATGCCTGACATGAGCGGCGACCGCCTCGCGCTCGAGGCCAAGCGATTGGCACCCCTGGTTCCAATACTCATGCTCTCTGGATTCGGCGAGTTCATGAACGCGACAGGCGAGCATCCAGAGGGAGTCGACGCCGTCGTTAGCAAGCCGATCACGATCGACGATCTACGCGACGCGATCGCGATGGTCACCGCAGTTCCCGCGGGTCGCCGCTAGTTCAGGAAGGCCCCGTTGTTCTGCTCGAACATGTCGGGGTGGGCCTTGAGCACCCGCAGGATCGTTTCCCCACTGAACTCGCGAGCATCGTATTGGCAGAGGGTGACTGCGGGGAATCGCTTGGCCATAAGTTCGTAGGCTTCTTCGTAAGCCATCATGTCGGCGTCTGACGCGAACATCGGACGTTCGCACGCCATCTCGCCGACGATGCGCAGAACGGTGGGGCCGCCGGCGAGAGCCTTCCCAAAAAGCTGTTCCCAGTTGGCGACGGCCTCAGCGACGGTCGCCCCCGGCCAGCCGACAATTGTCAACCGGCCGCTGCTGGTAGCCGCGGCAAAATCAAAAGCCTGCTCGTCCGCCAAGGCCTTGGCATAGCGTTCCTGGACGGCCCCCGTTGCCGCCAGGAAGCAGGGCTGCCCGGCACGTAGCCCATCGGCCAGGAAAGGCACTGACAGCCTCAGGCCGCCGAGGTCTGTGCTGTAGATGGGCGCGACGTGCGTTCTGACGCCAAGCGATACACCCCCAACATTCACTTTCGATGCTGCGAGGCCGGCCGGCCGTCGATCGCCATCAGCCTGACCGAGGAAGTGCACCAGGTCGGCCTGCGCGAACCGGCGTTCGCGACGGCGGCCCACGCGGCGTGCCGGCAGTAGCCCGGCATTGCTCCAGCGACGGATCGATGCCTCGCTCACCCGAAGGAAACGCGCGGCTTCCCTGGTATTCAGCAGACCGCTATTTTGTTGAACTTTAATCATCCTCAAGAACAGTATCGCATAGCACTGCGTAGTATCATAGACCCAGTTGCCACCGATGTTCCTTTGGGGTGCGTCTTGAGCCTATCCTCGGTCCCTCAGGTACGAGTCCTGGTTGTGCAGGACCATCCGCTCCTGGCCTCGGCAATCGCACGGGTCCTCGACAGCCAGGAAGACGTGTGTGTATGCGGCATCGCGCCAAGCGGCGAGGTTGCCGCCAAGCTCGCCGCCGAGCAGCAACCAACGGTCGTGCTGATGGACTTCCTCCTTCCCGATATGAGCGGGCCGGTGGCCGCCGCGCGCATACGGTCCGCCGTCCCTGGCGCCGCGATCGTGTTTCACAGCGCCGAGGACTCCGAGACCGCGCTGCTGGACGCCATCGATGCCGGCGCGACGGCGTACCTGACCAAGGAGGCGACCGCAGATCAGATCATCGAAGCGGTCCGCAGGGCGTCGGTTGGAGAGGTGCAGATCCCCGTCGCGCTCTTCGCAAAGGCGATCGCACGCCAGCGGAAGGTGATCATAGACAAGCAGGCCCGCGAAAAGCTGTTTGCCGAGTTCACGCCACGGGAGCTCGATGTGCTGCGCCTGCTGGCAGAAGGCCAGGACACGGCGACCATGGCCAGGCGTCTTGGCATCGCCCCGCACACCATCGAGTGGCACGTGAGCCACGTGATCGAGAAGCTCCAGGTGCACTCCAAGCTCCAGGCCGTGATCGCGGCCTCCCGGATGGGCCTGATCGAACTGTAAGGCGCGGCTACCTACCCCTACGCATAGAGGGCAGCCAGGCAGTGTTAGCGGATGGCGACTTAAGGACGCGTTGCGCGTAGACCTGAAGCATGGGAGTCACCGGTCTGGTTTTCGCCGTTTTCACCCTTGGCTACATCGTGGGCGTGTGGACCGCATGCGCCGTTCTCAGGCAGCCCCAACGTGCGTATGAGGATGCAGTCCCCGCAAGCATTTCGAGGATGCCCGTGATCGTCTTGCGCGATGTGGGGCAGTCATGAGCCTTGCCAGTACTACGCCGAGGCGCCTCAAGGTTGTCAGCGCACCGCCCGCCGCCGCTAACCACGACCGCCACAACGAAGTCGACACCGACGCTGGCCTCGTTTCGCTTCGGAGCCATGAGCTCCGGAATGCGATCGCGAGCATCACCGGCTGCGCTGAGCTGATCGATTCCGGCGATTTGATGGATGACCGGCTTCATCTGTACACGGGAATCCTCCTGCGCGAGACGCGCCGTCTAAGCGCCCTGGTCAGCGACGCGGAACAACTCCAGCAGCTCGAGCACGGGCAAAGAGAGCTGGACCTCGCGCCGCTCGACCTGAGTTCCCTCATCAAGCGCGCCGTGCTCGCCGCCGACGAAGACGACCAGCGTCCGATCGACGTGCAGCTGCCTGAGCAGCTTCCTCTCGTATCGGCTGAGGCCGAGGCCATCCTCGAGGTGCTGGCCAACTTCATATTGAATGCGCGCCGGTTCTCGCCCGATGGCGGTGCGATCGCGATCACCGCTCGGGAGCGCGGCGACATGGTCGAGGTCGACATCCAGGACCACGGCATCGGCATCGAAGCCGAAGCGCTGCCCAAGCTCTTCCGAAAGTTTTACCGCGCCGACACCGGGGTCGGCAGGCTGGCTCCAGGTGCGGGCCTGGGGCTGGCTATCAACCTCCGGATCGTCGAAGCACATGGCGGCCAGGTCGCTGCCAGCTCGCAGGGTCTTGGCAAGGGCGCGCTCTTCCAGTTCACGCTGCCGATCTCTCGGCCGGGCGATGCGTCCGGAGAGATCCTCATTGTCGAAGATGACGCCGGATTCGCCAGCCTCATCAAAGCGGAGTTCGCCGCTCAGGGACTCAGCACGGTTCGAGCCTCGGACGCTGAGACGGCCCAGCACATGCTCGCGCACATGACGCCGAGGGCGATCATCCTCGACCTCATGCTCCCCGGCCTGCAGGGCGAGGATTTTCTCGCGCGCATCTGGGCGGATGGCGGCATACGCCTCCCTGTCGTCGTGCTGACCATGAAGAATCTTCGGCCCGAGCAGATTTCAGCACTCGAGACGACAGGGGCGACGGCCGTCCTCCCGAAGGAGGCTGGTGCTCCGCAAGCCGCTGTGGCCGTGATCGCAAGGGCTCTTGCGATCGACCAGGCAGCGGGATGAGGGTTCGCACCCCGCCCGGGCTGGAGGTGGTGCGGATCGTGGTCATCGCGGACGACGAGTCGAGCATCCGCCTACTCGTCCACGCCACGATCGAGTCCGACGATTTCGTCGTTATGGAGGCCTCCAATGGCGCGGAGGCCTGGGCGCTGATCCAGCAACACAAGCCGGGGCTGGTCCTGCTCGACGTGCAGATGCCTGGACGAAGCGGTCTCGAGGTGCTGAGGTTGATCAAGGCCGATCCAAATCTCAAAGCGACCCGTGTGATTCTCCTGACGTCCAAAGCGCAAGAGACAGACGTCGAGGTCGGCCTGATGGCCGGCGCGGACTTCTACCTGACCAAGCCCTTCTCGCCGCTGGACCTCCTCACCCGGGTTGAAGAAGCCCTTCAGCTCTGATGGTCCTGGATGGACAGGGGCGCGGGCCAACGAAAGCTGCGCGCGGCCGAGGATGGTCGCTGCGGCGCTACATGGCCCTCTTCATGGGGGTCCTGCTGGTGGTGGCCGCCATCGCCGCCGCCGCGGTCCGGATCATGGCCGAGCAGGATGCGCGGCAGTCGGCGTCCACCGATGTGAATTACGCCGCCCAACGAGCAACCAAGCAGCTGAACGCAGGTTTTGACCTGATCACGGCCGTGTCCAGTCCAGTTGCCAACGATCCCACCACGACGCAGCGGTTCGCTGACCCGAGCAAATGCGGAATCGGCTATGCGCCGATCGGCCCCTTTACCACCGGCCACATCGACCTCGTGCGCCTTGACGGGACGGTCGTGTGCTCGTCCAGCAAGTCAGCGTTGACCGGTACGAATCCGACCTACAAAGGCCAGAGCTGGCTGCCGGCAACGCAACCTGGCGTCTTCGCACCAATC
>CATPBO010000130.1 GCA_955652835.1 Candidatus Dormiibacterota bacterium | reverse complement strand
GTCCGACGGCGTGCGCGTGCTCGACGCCAAGGGCAGGGAGGTCGATGGCACCGCAACCTACGCAAACCGGACGGTCACCATCAGCGGCCTCGACCTCAAGCCTGGGTCCCAGTACAAGGTGGTCGTCCTGACGACGGTGCGCGACGTTCTCGGCCACAACGTGGCCGCCGAGTACGACCTCCAGCTGGTCGGCCCGGTGGTCAGGCAGACCAACCACAAGGGATCTGGGATCGTGGCCACGTCCCCATCATTGACCTCGGCGTCGCCCTCGCCGACACCCAGCCGCTAGATCAGCTTCAGGGCGCGCGCCGCGCGGCTCAGTGCGGTCACCGAACCGGAATGGACGATTTGACCGTTGAGTGCGGCCTCGAGCGCCTCATCGAATGGGAGGCGGAGAACCTCCATGTCCTGCTCGTACGTCTCCGGGTTGCGCTCAGCCTCCTTGATCGATTCTGCGAGGAACATGTGGGCCCTGCCCGTCAGGAACGCCGCGCCGTGGACAACGCCCAGGGACGTGTAGCGGGATGCGACCAGTCCCGTCTCCTCGGCCAGCTCGCGCGTTGCGCAGTGGAGCGGATCCTCACCCTCGTTGAACGTACCCGCCGGCACCTCCCACGAAGACTCCTCCCAGGCATGACGCCACTGTCGGACCAGAACGGTGTCGCCGTTGGCGAAATACGGGACGACAAAAGCCGAGTCCGGGCTGGCAAGCACTGTATACACGGCTTCCGTGCCGTCCGGAAAGCGGATCACGTCTTCGCGCATGGCGAACGAGCCCGATCGCCCCGTGACCTTGGTGGAGACGACCTCAAACGGCCTGCCGTTTTTCGGGTGACGGAGGTTCGCTATTTGCTCACCACCGCGGCCACCGCGGCCGCCGCAGCCGCGACATGGCGCGGATCGGGCCCGTAGTCGAACGGCGACGTGTCGCTCGCCATCTTCTTGGCGTTCTCGACGAGGTCAGGATGGTCTTCGATGAAACGAGTGCTGAGGTTGCCGGAACGGAAATCGGAATTCTCGAGAATCGCGCGGTGGTAGCTGATCGTTGTCGCGGGACCGACCACGACGAACTCTTGCAGCGCGCGACCGGCCCTCGCGATCGCCTCCGCACGGTCGCTGCCGTGCACGATGAGCTTGGCGAGAAGCGAATCGTAGTTCGGCGGCACTTCCGACCCAGGGCCGAAACCGGAATCAACTCGCACTCCGGGACCCGCGGAGGCAACCCAGCGCGTGATGCGCTTCGGGTTGGGCAGAAACTTCCGCACCGGGTCTTCGGCGTTGATGCGCATCTCGATCGCGTGCCCGGTCCAGGTCACATCGTCCTGCTTGAAGCTCAGCTCGTGACCGGCTGCAATGCGGATCTGCTCTTTGACGATGTCGATCCCGGTCACCGTCTCGGTGATCGGGTGCTCGACCTGGAGCCTCGCGTTGACCTCCAGGAAATAGAAGTTCCCGTCATTGAAGATGAACTCGACCGTCCCGGCGTTCACATAGCCCGCAGCGGTTGCGGCGCGGATCGCCGCCTCGCCCATCGCAGCCCGGATGCCGGCCGTGACGGCGGGCGACGGCGTCTCCTCCATGATCTTTTGATGCCTGCGCTGAATCGAGCATTCGCGCTCGCCCAGGTGGACGGCGTTTCCGTGGCTGTCGCAGATGACCTGGATCTCGATGTGGCGCGGCTTGCGGATGTAGCTCTCGATGTACACGGTCGGGTCGCCGAAGGCTGACCGCGCAGCCTGGGCGCTGCTCTCGATCGCCGCGACCAGCTCGTGCTCTGCCTCGACCACCTTCATTCCGATCCCGCCTCCGCCGCCCGAAGGCTTGACCATGACCGGAAAGCCGATCGCCTTTGCGGCGGCGACCGCTGCGGCTGGATCGACCGCGCCGCTTCCGGGTGTGACTGGCACTCCGTTGTCGGCGGCAAGCTTCCGCGCAGCCAGCTTCGAGCTCAGTGCTCGCATCGCGGAAGCGGGCGGTCCGATGAACCGGATGCCTGCCGCCTCGCAAGCCTCCGGGAAGGCCGGTTTCTCGGAAAGGAACCCGTAGCCCGGGTGGATCGCGTCGGCACCGCAGTCGTGTGCGACCTTCACGATCCGGTCTAGCTGCAGGTAGGACTCGGTCGGGGGAGCGCCTCCGATGTGGTGGGCCTCATCAGCGTACCTAACGTGGATCGCGTTGCGATCCGCATCGGAGTAGACCGCCGCGGTGGGGATGCCGAGCTCGCGACATGCACGCATGACGCGGATGGCGATCTCGCCGCGATTGGCGACGAGGATTTTATTGAAGAGCTTTCTTTTCATCGTTCACCAGACAAGCTTCCTATTCATTGAAAGGCGATCACCCGACGGCCAGGAGCGGTTGGTTTGGGCTGACCACCTCGCCCTCCTTGACGTAGACCTGGCTCACCCGACCGGCGACGGTGGTGACGATGTCGTTCTGCATCTTCATCGCCTCGAGCACGGCGACCACGTCGCCAAGCTTCACGTCGTCCCCTGCCTTGACGGGGATTTTGACGATCAAACCCTGCATCGGAGCGATCACCGTGCCCTCGCCCGTCTTGGGCGGTGCCGCGCTGGTCGCGCCTTGCGAAGCGGCGCCGGCCACCGGCGTCACTGACATGCCGGCACCGGTGACGCGGACTTTGAAGACCTCACCCTCCACCTCGACCTCGAACTCGGCGGTCGAGACAGGCGCGGCCGGTGGTGGTTCCGAAGCCTCCACTTCTGCGGGCGCGGGTGGTGCCGCTGCAGCGACGGCAGCCGCGGCCGGTTCCGGCTTTGACTTGTTGCTCGCCTTCGGGGGCGACCCGCTGAGATATTCCTGCGCGAGATGCGGAAACATCAGGTAGACCAGCACGTTGTCGTCACTCGGCTCATAGCCCAGCTTGCGGACCTGCTGCCGCGCGATCTCGACCTGAGGCTCGAGCAAGTCCGCGGGCCGGATCGTGATCGGCTCCTCGCGACCGAGGACGAGCCGCCGCAGCTCGTGGTCGGCCGGCACCGGGGGCCGGCCGTAAAGGCCCTGGAGGTAATCCTTCAACTCCTGTGTCACCGTGGCGTACCGGTCGCCACCGATCACGTTGTAGACGGCCTGCGTGGCGATCAGCTGCCGGATCGGCGCGACCAGCGGTGGATAACCAAGCTCGCGACGCACGCGGTTGGCCTCCTCCATCACCTCTGAGATGCGTACGCCCGCTTTATGAGCGCGCAGCTGGTGGTAGATGTCCTCCAGCATCTGGCCTGGCATCTGGTAGCGCAAGATGGTGGCGTCGACTCGGTCGGCAACCGGGTTCAAGTGCTCGATGTGCCTGCGCTTGAGCTCATCGACGTCGTGCTGGACATCCCACATGGTGTCGAGATTGAGGCCGGTGTCGTACTCGCCACCCTGGAGGGCGGCGACCACGCTTTCGGCTGCCGGCTGCGAGGTACCCCACGCGAGCGGCGAGATGGCGACGTCCAGCACCTCGGCGCCCGCCTCGACGGCCGCCATGTACGACATCGGCGCCATACCGCTCGAGCAGTGCGAGTGCACGTCGATGGGGACGTTGACCACGCTCTTGAGCGTTGTGACGAGCTCCCAGGTCGCCTGCGGGCTGAGCAGGCCTGACGTGTCCTTGATCACGACTTCGTGGCAGCCCATGTCCACCAGGCCTTTGGCCAGCGACCCCCACAGCTCGATGTTGTGAGCGGGCGAGATGGCGTAGCTCAGCGCCCCCTGCACTTTCTTCTTGGCCTTCAGCGCGGCGGCGATGGCCGCCTCCATGTTCCGCAGGTCGTTGAGCGGATCGAAGACTCGAAACACGTCGACGCCGCACCTGGCCGCATGCTTGACGAAGAGCTGAACGACGTCATCGGCGAAGTTGCGCTTGGCGACGAGATTCTGGCCACGGATCAGCGCCTGGATCGGCGTGTTCGGCGTGACCGTGTGCAGCTTGCGGAGGAAGTCCCATGGGTCTTCGCGGCGGCTCAGCTGCGTCTCGAAGGTTGCGCCGCCGAACGCTTCCATCGCGGAAAACCCGATCTTGTCCATCTTCGCCGCGACGGGGATGATCTCCTCACTTCTGAGGTTGCCGCCGAGCAGCGATTGCTGCGCATCGCGGAACGTGGTGTCGACCAAGCGGACGCGCGCCTTCTTCGTCGTCACCCGGCCAGGCCCGCGCGTTTTTCTGCGTGGCGCCGTTCCACCGCCTGGTCGCCGAGTCCGATGATCCGCGCGGCAAGCCACGCAGCATTCTTCGCCCCGGCCTCGCCGATGGCGACCGTCGCCACTGGGATTCCAGCGGGCATCTGCACGATGGAGTAGAGCGAGTCGACGCCTCCCAGGTGCTGCGTGGGCACCGGGACTCCGATCACCGGCAGGTCGGTCCAGGCCGCGACCACCCCCGGAAGGTGGGCCGCTCCGCCCGCCGCCGCGATGACCACCTTGAGACCGCGCTCGCGTGCCGACGAAGCCCACTCCATGACGCCGCGCGGATTGCGGTGGGCGGAGCAAACCTTCACCTCGTGTTCGAGGCCGAGCTCCTCCAGCACTTTGACGCACGATTCCATGAGCGGCAGGTCGGACTTGGAGCCAAGGATGACGCCGACGACTGGGCTCAACTGAACGCCTCCTGAGGAGTCCGCTGAGGGATTGCCGTCGGATCTTTGGCCCCCATGCAGCGCATCTGCGTTGTCGGCTTCTGCGCTACTCGCTTACGCATCAACGGATGCGCGC
>CATPBO010000129.1 GCA_955652835.1 Candidatus Dormiibacterota bacterium | reverse complement strand
GTCACGCGCCGCATGCTCAAAGACGCCAATGCGGTGATGGCCGAGTCCGAGGGCATCATCGACACGCTCAACAGCATCGCCGGGCTCGAGCTGGCCATCCTCTTCAAAGAGGTGAACGAATCGCTCACCAAGATCAGCGTCCGCAGCCGCGGCGCGGTCGATGCTGCCGCACTGTGCGCGACGTTCGGAGGCGGCGGCCACATCCGCGCTGCCGGCGCTGAGATCGAGCGCCCAATGGACGAGGCGGTGAAGCTCGTGCTGGCGGCCGCCAAGGAGGCGATTCTTGCCGCCTCGTCCGAACGCTAGAGCGTTTCCGAACGGAGTCCTCAACGTCGACAAAGCGGCAGGGGAGACGTCCTTTGCCGTCGTCAGCCGCCTACGCCGCCTGACCGGCGCGCATCGCGTAGGCCACGCCGGCACGCTCGATCCGCTCGCCACCGGCGTCCTGCCCATCCTCTTTGAGTCGGCGACCCGGCTCGCCGAGTTCGCGCTCCGGCTGCCCAAGACGTACGTCGCCGATATTCACCTCGGCTTCACCACGGCGACCGACGACGCGGAGGCCGAGCGCGAGCAGGTCGCGGATCCGAGCGGGCTGACCGCAAACGACGTGCTCGAGGCCCTGTCGACGTTTTCAGGTCGGATCCTGCAGGAGCCGCCGGCATTCTCCGCCGTCAAGGTGGATGGGAAGCGCGCCTACAAGCTCGCGCGTCGCGGCGAAGAGCCCAGGCCAAGAGCTCGCGAGGTCGAGGTCTATGAGTCCCGTCTGATCGAATTCACGCCGGGTCCGAACGCGGTCGCCCGGGTCGAGGTCCGCTGCGGGAGCGGGACGTATCTGCGTTCGATCGCCCGCGACCTCGGCCGGCAGTTGGGCGTTGGCGGGTACCTCGGGCGGCTCGTCCGGACGGCTTATGGCGGCCTGAGCATCGACACAGCGGTCAGCGCCGCGGACCTGAGCACCGCCGACGAGGTTCGCAGCCGGCTGCTTCCGGCCGAAGTCATACTGCCGGACATGGAGCTGGTCAAGCTCAATGTCGAGCAGGAGGCGATGGTCCGCCAGGGCCGCGCCGTGAGGGTCCTGCCGGAGCCCGGCCTCGGACAAATCCGGGCCCACGATTCGGTCGGCCGTCTGGTCGCGCTGGGCCACGCCGATCCCTTGCGGCGCACCTTCGTGCCCGAGAAGGTCTTCAACTGTTAGTACATCTCGGACTTCCCACGAGCCCGATCGGGTCCGTGGCGCTAACGATCGGCAGCTTCGACGGCGTGCACCTCGGACACATTGACGTGATCAGGCACGTGATCGCCGCCGCCATGGCCGACCAGGCGCAGTCCGCGCTCATCACCTTCGAGCCGCACCCACGCTGTGTCCTCGACCCGGCCAACTGCCCGCAGTCGATCACTACGCTCCAGGAGAAGCTCGCCCTGATCGAGGCGGCGGGCATCGAGCATGCCATCGTGCTTCGATTCGACCGGGAGCTGGCCTCACTTTCGCCCCAGGAGTTCATCGACCGCCTGTCGGCGGTGATGGATTTGCAGCGTTGGGTGATCGGCTACGACTTCGCCTTTGGCCGCGGCCGCACGGGCAACGCGCACTGGCTGCTCGAGCACGGCCACCAGGTCGACGTCGTCCCGCCATTCAAAGTCGAGGGACGCGAACTGCATAGCTCAGAGGTGCGCCGGCTCATCACGGCAGGCGAAGTCGACCAGGCGAACAGGCTTCTTGGGCGCGAGTACGCGATGGCGGGTCCGGTCGAGGCGGGGGAGCAGGTCGGCCGACAGCTGGGTTTCCCAACCGCGAACATCGGAGTCGAGCCCAACAAGCTGATCCCAGCCCTCGGAGCGTACGCAGGACGCGCCCGAGCTCCCGAGGGGGATTTCATAGCTGCCCTGTCTGTCGGATATCGCCCTACGTTCGGCGGCACCCAGCTGCGGGTCGAAGCGTTCCTGCTCGACTTCGAGGGCGATCTGTACCAGCGGCGCCTCGAGCTGCGCTTCGTCCGCTACCTGCACCCGGACATCAAGTTTCCGACCACCGACGACCTCGTGCGCCAGCTCCATCAAGACGTGGCAGACACGCGCCGGATCGTCAGCCGGTGACGACGCTCGTCGTCGTCGGCGGGGGGATCGCGGGGTACTGCGCGGCGCTTGCGGCTCGCCGTGACGGTGCGAACGTGACGGTCATCGCGAGAGCGCCCGGCGCGACCGCGCTTTACGCCGGCGGCATGGAGGTGATCGACGACCTGGAGGCCGTCCTCGAGCAACAGCTTCACCATCCAATCACCAGGCTCGGTCTCGATTCTGTACGCCTGTCGACCGAGTTCGACACCGCGATCCAGGCCCTGCGGCTGGCGCTGGAGAAGGAGGGGCTCAAGTTCGAGGGCACGTGGCGAACGCGCGGACTTTACGCGGACATCCACGGGGTGGCCAGGCCCGCCAACCTCGTGCCGGCATCGGTGGCGGGTGGCGAGCTGCGCGCCCTCGGCGGCAAGCGTGTGGCTGTCATCGGCGTGAGGGAGGTCGGCGACTATGACGCCGCCTCGACCGCCCAGGCGCTCAAGGAGCTTCATGGCATCGATGCCTTCCCCGAGGAGGTGAGCATTCCCGACCTGCCTCAGGCCGCCTCGCTGACCGACCTGTACGGCCGTCGCGCGCCGCAGCCGTTGCGCACACGATCGGCGTCGATCGCCTATCCACCTGGGTTCACCAATCTGCCCCGGGAAGGCTTCGAGCTGCTCTCCTCACCACCATCGCCACATGGCTGGCGCCTGCAACAGGCAATCGCGCACAGCGACGTCAGGGCGGAGGTGACGTCGTTTGAAACAGCCCGAGGCCGTGTCGCTTCGGCCCGGGCTGGTGACCGGACGTTTCGCGCGGACGCGTTCGTCCTGGCCACAGGCCGCCACATCGGCGGCGGGCTGACAGGCGGGCGCGTGACCAGCGAGCCGCTTTTGAATCTCGGCGTATTTCACGACGGCAGCCCGGTCACAAGTCTGGGCACCCGCCTGCAGCATCTGCAGTACCTGGATCCCGCCGAGGAGCTACGGAGCGGTCTTTTGACCGACAACCGGCTGCACCCGCTGGACGACGACGGGCGCGTCGCGTACGAAAACCTCTATGCAGCCGGCGCGGTCCTGGGCGGATATGACTACAGCGGGCCTTGCGGCTTCGGCGTGCCGATTCTCACCGGCTGGCTGGCCGGCCGCTGGGCAGCGAAATCATGAGGGCCGAGCTCGAGAAGATCGTCGGTT
>CATPBO010000128.1 GCA_955652835.1 Candidatus Dormiibacterota bacterium | reverse complement strand
CTGACGGCTGTACCCAGGGGCGGTAAAACAGTGACGAGCATGCCCACGCAGGTTTCGGCCGCCAACGGGGAGTCGGCCATCGCCAGGGCCCTCCAGGTGCTGGTGCTGTCGCTGTTGTTGTTCGCGGCGGCGTTTGGCACGCATGAGGTAATGCACCTGCTTGTCCTCTACGCGGTCGGTGGTCACGGATCGATCATCGTGCGGCCATGGCAGATGAGCCTTGTCCAGACGACGATCTACTCTCTCCATGTACAGCCCGATCAACCGATTGGACTGGGCCGCCAGCTGGTCGTCAACTTCTTCGGCCCAGTTCTTGCCGGCATACCCCTGGCTGTCCTACTCCTGTACGTTCGTGAACCGGTGGTTCGACTGGCGCTGGTCGCCAATGTGGTGACCCTCGCCTTCTACGCGCTAATCGAGGGAGGCGACCTTCTTCTCGAGACACTCGCCGATTTCGATGCTGGGATTCTCACCAGTCCGGAGTTCAACTATGGAGTGCCTCTGCTGGTCATCCTGTTTGCGACCTACCTCGCGTTTCGTCACACCACAGACGTGCACGTCGCGACCGGGTGAAGACCGGGCAACGTGCCGCCGCCGCATGCCCATGCGCGACCTTCGAACACAGCAAGCTCGAACCCGTGTCGCGGGACAAGCATCGCTCCTCGTGCGATCCACGCACTTGTGTCTGGTAGTTCCGCGACCTGGTTGACGATGCTCGTCTCCTGCGCATCCTGGCCGCCAAGGACTACCGCCCTTCCGTCCTCCAGTGCGGTCGCCCCTGCGCCGCTCGTAGGCTGTGGCAGGTCTGGAGCCCTTACCCAGGTCGAACTGCCAGGGTCGAAGCAGTCGACACGCGCGGTTGCGGGCGAACGACCTCCAGCCACGCAAACGCTCAAGCCGAATTCGAACCCCGCCACATGGTTGCGCGGCGCAGGCAACGGAGGCAGGTCAGACCAACCGCGAGTTTGTGGGTCGTAGACCTCCGCGGGCGCCACATTCGCGGCGGCGGTGTTGCCGCCAATGACGTACAACCGGTTCGCTGCCGCGACCAGGGCGTGGCCGCCGCGTGGGTGCCGCATCGGCGCAAGCTCGATCCACGAAGAACCATCGAGACGGAAGAAGCGTGCGCTGTCCCGACCGAACGTGTGACCACCGGCGACGTACACGTGATCGTCAAGGGACGCAGCGGACACGTGATCCAACCCGAGTGGCAGGCGCGGGCCGGCGCTCCAGGTGGTGCCGTCGAACACCCAAACCGTTCTCAGGCTGTTGCCGACGGCGTCAAAACCGCCGATCACATATAGCTTTCCGCCGGCAACGGCGGCCGCAGATTCCTCCAACGCAACCGGAAGGGGCGGCTCGGTGCGCTGGGGTGGCGGAGGGGGCATAGGGGAAGTCGCGATCGGACTTGCGCTCGGGCTCTGCGAGGAGGTGGGTGGCGAAGACGTTGCAGGTGCGGCGGCCTGTCCTCGGCATGCCACCAGCAGCAGCATGGCCAGAATCCCAATGGAAGTTCTTCGCATGCCCGCGCCCACGGCCCTCGCTTCTATCTAGCTTCCCCGGCCATGCGCAAGCCCAGTCCAACCAACGCAGCGCCTAAGACCGCGTCCAGCCCCCGGCGCATCGAGGACCGGCTGAACAGCCGGCTGACACGATTGACAGCAAGCGTGTAGCCCATCAGCCACGCCAGCGTGAGCACGCTGAAATTCAAACCAAGCGCCAGGAGCAGAACGAAGGTTGGGTGGGGACCGGCGAATGGAGGGAGCAGGCCGATGAAGAACGCCACCATCTTGGCGTTAGACAAGTTGCTGAGCAAGCCTTGCCAGAACGCGGCCGCCGGGGACAGCCGGGGCGAAGTCCCTGACGTCCATTGCCCCTTCGCGTCGATATGGGAAACCGCCTTGAGCAGCGAGCGGACGCCCAAGTAGATGAGGTAGGCGGCACCAGCAAGCCGGATAGCAAGGAACAATGGGCCGGACGCCATCAGGACCACGGCGAGACCCGCGCTCGTGGCGACGGTCCAGGTCGCCTGTCCCGCAGCAACTCCCAGCGCGGTGGCAGCGCCCCCAGGCCGGCCGCCCAGCAGGGTGTTGCGGATGGTCAGGGCGGTGTCCTGACCTGGAGTGCAGATGACGAGCAGCGACACCCCCAAGAAAGCGAGGTATTGCTCGAGTCCGATCAAGCCGAGCCCAGCATAGGCCGAACCAGCCCGGTGTCTCCCGCGCGCACGCGCTTGGGCACAAGCGTCGGTCGATCACCCACCGACTCAATGGCGATTACCGTGTGCGCCTCAAGGCAGGAGCTTGTCGTAAAGCTGGACAGTCTGAGATGCGATGGCCCGCCAGCCAAAGTGTTGAAGGACCCGTTCACGTCCTGCCTTGCCCATCCTTGCGGCCATGGTCGTGTCACCCAGAAGCTTCTCGATGCGGTCGGCCAGGGTACTTGTAAACGCATCGATGTCATCCGGATTGAAATCCACCAGGTAACCCGTCTCACCGTCAACCACGATCTCCGGGATTCCGCCGACGCGCGACGCGACAACTGGCGTCTCGCATGCCATTGCTTCCAGGATCACAAGGCCAAAAGGTTCGTATATCGAAGGGCAAACGAACACCGTAGCGTGCGAGTGAAGATGAATCAGGTCCTCTCGCGGTAGAAAGTGGTCGATCCAGACGACGTTTCCTCGCTCCTCGGAGACGCGGCCGGCCAGAGCCGCCACTTCAGCGGCGATTTCGGGCGTGTCCGGGCTGCTGGCAACGATCACCAACTGATATTGCCGATCGAGTTTGAGGGCCGCAGCGAGAAGCAGTGTCAGTCCTTTCTGTCTTGTGATCCTGCCGTTGAACAGGACAAACGGCCGGCTCGGGTCGATGCCAAAGCGCGTCAGTGTCTCTGGCGAGGGTCGAGGCCGATAGATCTCGGGATCGATTCCGTTGTGAATTACGTGGATGCGGTCCGGGTTGACTGCCGGATACGAATTGATTACATCCTGGCGAACCCCGCGCGAGACGGCGATCACAGCGTCTGCGTTTTCGATCCCGGTTCGCTCGCAGAACATGGACAGGGCGTAACCTCCGCCGAGCTGCTCGGCTTTCCAAGGTCTGAGCGGCTCGAGGCTGTGGATGGTCATGACGTGTGGAATCGACCACATGAGCTTGGAGAGGTGACCGCCAAGGTTCGCGTACCACGTATGGCTGTGGACGAGATCGGCACCCTTGACCGCAGCCGCCATCGCAAGATTGATCGAGATCGCCTGAAGCGCGGTCGACTCTGGTTTCGGTTCTGACAAAGCGGTCCAAGGCTGATGGCTAGTCACGCCAGGCTCGGTCCGCGGCTCGCCCCAGCATTGCACCGAGACGTCAGTCAGCCGGCGCAACTCGCGCGAGAGGTATTCAACGTGAGTGCCGGCACCACCGTAGACCTCGGGCGGGTATTCACGAGTCAGGAGTGCGATCTTGTGTGGATTCGTCATCGCCGCCTGTCGGACTGTACTCGCCACCGTCACCTGCTGCTTGGGCAGCTCGATTGGTGGCGGTTGGCTATCGATGCCTTCGGAATATCATCACCAACCAGCACCGAGTGCTGGCTGATGACCTATGGCGCAAATCCATTTTCACCTCGAGACGAGACTGGCGCCCGAGGCGGTGCTCGCCGTCCTGACCGACTTTGGACCCCGACGGGCCACAGTCTGGGCGAACATTGATGACCAGCATTTCCAAGTGCACGGCCAGGGTCCCGGCTGGGCTGATGTGACGGAGGGCAACTCAATTGCCGGTGGCGTCTGGGAGCGCGAAAAGTACGCGTGGGATGCCGCCGCCGGCCATGTTGCCGTTGAGACAATCGACTCCAACACCTGGGGTCCCGGCAGCGGCTGGGATTACAAGCTCACGCCGACCGCGCAGGGTGGAACCGAGATCGAGGTAACCGTGAGGCGCCACGGCAAGGGTTGGAAGG
>CATPBO010000127.1 GCA_955652835.1 Candidatus Dormiibacterota bacterium | reverse complement strand
TTTCCAGGCGTTCGATCGCGACTCGCACTCGGCCAGCGACACGATCCGCCCCCTCGTCATCACGATGGCCCCCGTGTGGGCGATCGCGATCTGGGCTTCCGCGGTGTTGCTGAGAAAGCCCCCCGATTAGCCTGAAGTTCGGGCGCTATAGATAGAATTTGTAGCTAAGGCCGTGGCCATAGACGAATCGCGTAACGGCAAGCCCAGCGGTATTCAGCTGGTGCAGGTCGAGGGCTTCCTCGAGGTCGCCCGCAGGGGCAGCGTCAGCCGGGCCGCGGAAGCCCTCTTCATCACCCAGCCCACCCTGACCGCGCGCCTCCACGGCCTGGAGCGAGAGCTTGGGACGCCGCTCTTTCTGCGCACTCCACACGGCATGCGGCTGACCGACGCCGGACGCGCGTGGATTCCCTTTGCCGAGCGTGCGCTGCGCGCCCTCGTCGACGGGCGAGATGCCCTCGAGCAGGTAATGTCGGCTTCAGCTGGCCACCTGATGATCGCCGCGGCGCCTGCGGTGAGCACCTACGTGCTCCCGGAGCTGCTCGAGCGATTCGTAGCCAGTCACCCCAGAGTCGAGGTTTCGGTGCGCACCGGTCATTCAGAGGACGTGGTCGAGCTCGTGCTGCGTGACGAGGTGCAGCTCGGCCTGGGTCGAAGCATCCGCCATCCAGACCTGGAGCTCAGGCCGTTCCACACCGAGGAGCTCGTCCTCGTCTGCGCGCCTGATCACCCCTTCACCAAACGACGCCACGTCCCGATGGCTGACGTCGCCGCCGAGAAGCTGATCATGTTCGACCGCACATCGAGCTACTACGAGATCACGCAGGGTGCGTTTCTCTCGGCCGGAGTGAAACTCCGCGGCTTGATGGAGCTCGACTCGATCGAAGCTGCCAAGAAGATGGTGGAGCGCGGTCTCGGAGTCGCGCTTCTGCCCGGGACTGCTGTGGCACGCGAAGCGGCGGGTGGCACGCTGTCAGTCGTGGCGATGAAGGACGCGCCCCACATGCACAACTCGATCGTGGTCTTCCGGCGCCGGGACGCCGGCAAGCCCGAGGGCATAGTTGCGGCGTTTCTCGAGCTTATAGAAACGCGCGCCTGACCCCGTCCATGCATCGGGTTTTCCGATAGCTTTCATCAAATCTATTAATTGGACTTATATCCAGGTCCTTGATAGCTTCGATTCATGGATAGTCACGATCAATCGCGGGAGCTGGAGACGGAGCCTTCGAGACACGAGTGCGAATGCCCGGAGCCGTGTAACTGCGACCACGAGAACGAGTAGGTCTTCCTACTTTCGCCGTTAGAAATCTGAGCTCGAACTGAAGGAGGGCCTGATGGACCTTGTCTCCACGCCCCTGCTCCCGCAGGGGTTCAAAGTGCCGGCTTCGCGCAACGAGGACCCGAGCAAGCACCTCAGGCGCCTTCTCGCGACCAGGCCGTATGTGTTTGGTCCTGGAGTCTATGACCCGATGGGCGCCGAGCTCGTCATGTATCACGGCTTTGACGCCATTTACTTCAGCGGCTATTCATTCGCGATCGGCCACCTCGGCACGACGGACATGGACCTGTACTCATCGGTCGAGATTGCCGACGGCGCACGGCGCACAGTCAGCGCCCTCCGCAAGTTCCAGCTGACGATGGCCATGGGCGACCCAGACAAGGGAGCGCTGCCGGTACAACTCGAGATTCCGCCCGTCGTCGTCGACATGGACGCGGGTTATGGAAATCTCTTCAACGTGCAGCGCACGGTCGAGCTGTATGTGCGAGCCGGGGTGGCCGCTGCTCACCTCGAGGACCAGGTGATGCCTAAGCGATGCGGCCACATCGCCGGGAAGGCGTTGATCTCGGCCGACGAGTTCGTCGGCAAGCTCAAGATGATGCGAAACGCCGCGGACGATCTGGGTCACCGCGACTTCGTCATCATTGCGCGCACCGATGGGGTCTCGGCCACCGAGGCACCTGAATCGAAACGAGGCATCGAGCTGGCGATCGAGCGCGGCTTGCGCTACATGGACAGTGGGATCCCCGACCTCCTGTGGTGCGAGTTTCCGACAGCTGAGCGCGGGCCGACCGAGAGGTTCTGCAGTGAGATCCGCAAGCGGTTTCCCAAGGCGAGATTCGCTTTCAACTACTCGTCGTCATTCAAGTGGTACAACGAGCACAACCCGATCACGTGGGAGGACCTCGGCGAGCTCGGCGTCGGGTTCATCTTCATCACGCTCGCCCTTCAGCACGCTGCAGGCCACGGCATGTCCCTGCTGCTGCAAGAGCTCAAGCAAAGCAATGAGCAGGGCTACATGTCGCTGCAGCGCAAGGAATGGGCTGACGGCGCTGACATCCCGACGCGCAGCCATCACCTTTTCACCGGCGTGCCTTATCACCAACACGTCGGCCAGGCGTACGGGGCGACCCGGCTCAGCCATCAGATGGATGAGCATCTCGAGGTGTCGAAGGTAGTCTGACGGTTTGGAGCCGGGGGTCCGGCCGAGAGATTTGGAGATCCAGGTGGCCCAGATGCTAGGCGCCGCCGAGCACCGCAGCGAGCGCATCCGTTGATGCGTGAGCGAGGAGCGGAGGAGGCAACAACGCAGATGGGCCGTGTGGGCTCCAAAGATCCGGCCGGAATCCCTGGCTCCAAGCCGACGACCCCGTAACCTTTGCGTGGCAATGATCCTTTTTCCATTTCGCTACCTGTGGTGGCTGATCTCCCGCATTCGCAAGTCGCTGGGAAGGCCGCCTGACTTTGTGATCTTCGTCCTCGAGCATGATCTGCCGGCGCTCCCGGATCCTCCCCGCCCTTTCTGGCAGCGCTTTACCTCCCGACCGCGCTTGAGCGTGAAGGAGCTGGGCGAGCGGTTCGATGCCATAGCAAACGATCCGCGGATCAAGGGAGTGATCCTGCACCTCCGGGCCGTAGGCATGCCGATGGCTACGCTGCAGGATCTCAGGGAGCTGGTGGGCAAGCTTCGACAGTCGGGAAGGCGAGTCGTGGCGTGGGCGCCGTTCTACACAACCGGGACGTACTACCTGGCATGTGCCTGCGACGAGATCCTTCTCATGCCCACCGGTACGGTGCAGCCACTCGGATTCGCCAGCGGCGCCATGTTTCTGCGCGATGGTCTCTTGAGGTTCGGCATCGAAGGTGACTTTGTGCAGATCTCTCCCTACAAATCCGCGGCTGACGTGCTGACCAAATCGAAGATGTCGCCCGAGCTTCGCGAGCAGATCACCTGGCTGCTCGACTCTCAACATAAGGAACTCTTGAGCGCGATCGGAAAGAGCAGAGTGCTGGACGAGAACGGCGCGCAAGCCATGGTCGACGACTCTCCCTACAGCGACGACACGGCACTCGAGATGCGGGCGGTGGACGCCGTAATCCCAGAAGAAAAACTGCCGGAACGCCTTGGGCCGAGCTCCGGCGCCACAGTCACGATCGGGACCTGGGAGCTGGCTCGGACCAAGCTGCCGTCCCCTGCACCGACCTTTCGCCTCGGCAAATACGTGGCCATCCTGAGGATCGAGGGGACGATTCTCGACGGGCGATCGGGCAAGCTGCCAATCAGGCCGCCCGTCGATATCCCCCTGGTTGGCGAGGATCGTGCCGGAGACCTCAGCGTGGTCCAAGCTGCGCGCCAGGTCGCGGCTGACAAACGCGCAGCGGCTGTGGTCGTCTATGTCAACTCCCGAGGGGGCTCATCGACGGCGTCCGAGGCGATGAGGCAGGCGCTGATCGTGATCGCCGAGCGCAAACCACTGGTTGTCGCGATGGGTCCGATCGCGGGCTCGGGCGGCTACTGGGTCTCGATGCCGGCTCGCTGGATTGTCATCCGGCCGGGCGCGCTTACAGGCTCGATCGGTGTGCTGGGCGGCAAGATCGTGGCGGGCGGGATGTGGTCGAAGCTGATGGTCAACCGCGAGACGATCGCGTTTGGACAGCACGCGACCATCGAGAGCGACGAGCGGCCGTACACCGATGACGAACGGGCGATCGTGAAAGCCCAGATCGACCACATCTACACCCTCTTCCTCGATGTGGTGGCCAAGGCGCGAAGGATGACTCCGGAAGAGGTCCACCCGATCGCCGCGGGCCGGGTGTGGACAGGCCGCCAGGCGTTCGAACGAAAGCTGGTGGACGAGCTGGGCGGCCTGGAGGCGGCGATCCACAAGGCGCAGGCCCTGGCCGGCCTGCCGTACACAGCGCCGGTGCGGGAGGCGCGACCGCCCAAGCGGATGATCCCGCCGGCGGCGCTGGCTGGGACTGCGGGGTTTGTCGGCTACCTACTCGAAGGTGTCTCGCTGCTCAACAGGGCGCCGGCCCTGGCCGTGATGGACTACCTACCGGGAGAGCTGACCTAGAAAGCATTAACAGGCTGGGCGTTGTCAACCAACAAGGAATCTGACCGTGGTCGAGGCGTTCTGTCAGGAAAGAATCTGACCCTGGGCGTGGGCCGTCTGCCTCGCTTAGCCACTGGCTGCGGCTGGCCAGCGGCGGCCCGGTGGTGA
>CATPBO010000126.1 GCA_955652835.1 Candidatus Dormiibacterota bacterium | reverse complement strand
TAGCGGAGGATCGCCACCGAGACGAGCGCCTGGACCGCGAGGATCACGATCACGCCCATGATGGCCATCAACCCGTACAGGTCCAGGTAGGCCTGCTGAGTCGGGTTGTCACGGCCGGCGAAGATCGCGAACGCGACGATGATCAGACCGGCGATCACCGTCTGCGTGATGGAAGCGATGTGTGGGCTCTTGTACGTCACGTGGGTCTTGCCCAGCGCGGCTGGCAGAACCCCTTCGCGACCAAGCGAGTAGAAGTAGCGCGCAGCGGTGTTGTGGAACGCCATGCCGCAGGCAAAGGATCCGGTGATGATCAGTAGGCTCAAGGCTTGATCGACTCCGAGACCGATCAACTTGTTGGCCGGACCAAGGTAATAGTGGGCGGGATCGGTCTGTGCCGTCGCAATGGCGGCCCCCAGGTTGGGGTAGCCGGCGAACGGCGCCCAGCTGGTGATGACGTAGAAGATCCCAAGCCCGATGACTGAGATGTACATCGCGCGCGGGACGATGCGCTTGGGGTCCTTGGATTCCTCGCCGTAGTTCGGCGCCATCTCGAACCCGACCCACGACCAGAAGGCGAAGAACAGCCCGACCGCAGCGATTCCGCCGGTCAGGCTTCCGGTGGCGGGAAAACCCTGGAACGCCTTGACGGGGTTGATCGCGTCAAGTGGAACGCCGCGGGCGAACATGAACCCGTCGAAGATCAGCAGAAAGAAGATCTCGCCTACGAGGAGCACGCCAAGGATGCGTACCGAGACGCGGACGTCGAAATACGTGATGGCCGAGATCAGCACAACCATGAACAGCGCCAACCACGGCCATTGGATGTAGCCGAGCCAGTTCATGCCGATGGCCGGTCCCACCTGGCTGAGCTTGAGCTGGAGGAAATAAGCGAATCCTCCGGCCAGCGATGCTTCGAAAACCGAGTACGCCACCACGGCGGCAAACCCGGTGCCGAGGCCCAGCTCGCGGCCGAGGCCGTGGCTGATGTACGAGTAGAAGCCGCCGGCAGCCGTCACTTTCCGAGCCATGGCCACGTAACCGACCGAGAAGATCGCGAGCACGATCGTGGCGAACAGGAAAGCGGCCGGCGCGCCGAGCCCGTTCCCATATCCGACAACGATCGGGGTGTTGAACAACATCGCCGAGATCGGCGCCGAGCCGGTCACGGTCAGAAAGAGAACGCCGGGCAGCCCGACGGCATGCTTGCGAAGCGTCGATACGTCCTGCCGCTGCGACACATCAAAGATGTCCGCATCAGCCGCCGCGATCGACGGCGCGACAGTAACCGGCACCGTTTGATCAGCCATGTTGCGTCCCCTCCCTGAGCTTCCGAATAACGGTTGCCATCAATAAATCTCCAGGTATTCCTGGAGCTCCCAGTCCGTCACGTGATCGGCGAAACGCTGCAGCTCGTAGCGGCGCATGACGGCGTACGCCTTGACGAACTCCTCTCCGAGCAGCTCGGTGATGCGGCCATCCGCTTCGAGCAGCGAGAGCGACTCCTCGAGCGTCGTGGGCAGCTTCTGTTTTGACTCGTCCTCTTCGGCCGGCGGATGTGCAGGCGGTTCGAGCTCGAGCTTGTCGACTATGCCGAGCAGGCCACTCGCGAGGAGCGCCGCGCCGACGAGGTAGGGATTGGAGAGGCCCGAGGGAGCGCGGTTTTCGATGTGCCGGCTCTCTTTTGATCCGCCCTTTACGCGCACAAAGGCGGAGCGGTCCTCAAGTCCCCACGACACGTTGGTGGGGCTGAAGGTGTGGCGGCGCCGGCGCTTGAAACAGTTGATCGTCGGTGCGAGCAGCGCGTAGGTGGAGGCGGCGTGGCGCAGCTGCCCGGCGATGAACTGGCGCCCGACCTTGGATAGTCCCGCCTCCGAGCCGTCTTCCGACATTGCGTTCTTGCCCCCGTCCAGCCGCACAAGGCTCATATGCGTATGCGAACCGCAGCCCGCAGAATCGGCGAAAGGCTTAGACATGAAGGACGCGAGCAATCCCTCGCGCCGTGCGATCTCTTTGACGCCGTTCTTGAAGCTGAAGGCGCGGTCTGGTCCGGCCATGCCGCTGCCTGGCATGTAGTTGATCTCCCACTGCGAGCCTGCGTACTCGCAGTTGGCGGTGATGATATCGATGCCGAAATCGCGCATCTCATCGACGATCCGCTCGATCGCCGGCACGTAAGTGTTCCGGACCGAGTTGAAGATGTGGTAGCCGCTGAACAGCGGTTTGTGAGTCTGGAGATCGAGCAAGTAGAACTCGCACTCCATCCCGATCAGCGGTTCGTAGCCGAGCTCATGGCAGCGATCGAGCACCCGCCGGAAGACGTGACGTGGCGAAGCGGCCAGCGGCCGCCCATCCTCCCACGACGCATCGCAGATGAACCTGGCGGTGGCCTCTGACCACGGCACGATGGCGGCGGTGGAAGGGTCGGGATGCAGAAGCTGGTCGGCGTAGGCGACCTCTTCGTTGTAGAGCGTGCCCGGGACGACATCCGACCGCGAGTCCAGCACCGCGGCGCCGCCATACATATTGAGACCGGTCTTCGCGTAGCGCCCGGCGTGGTCGATAGGGACGATCTTCGAGCGGCTTGTGCCGTGCATGTCCGGCAGCTCGAAGCGCACGTTGCGGATGCCGCGCTTCTTCCACTCGGCGAGCACCCTCTCGACGGAGACGGACTTCTCCTCGGCGATCACCATCCCATCAACTCCCGGTTCCGTTGTTCCAGGTTCCTACTTCCAGGCCGATCTCGGCCGCCAGCGCCTTTGCCGCTTTGGCTCCCGCTTTCGGCACGATGACCAGGACACCGCCTTCGCGCCCATCGCCTCGCAGCAGGGCCGCCGCCAGCACCCGCGGTGGCTGGAGGTGACGGCCGTCCCATCCCAATGACGGGTATGAGTCATGGACCACAACCAGCGACTTCCGCGGGCCGTGAATCAGCATCTCGAGCTCGACGAAATGCCCCACATCCCAGCGCGCTGCGGGGTCTCGAACCGGCCGGCCCTCCAGCTCGGAGAGCAGGACCTCGATTGGAGGCCGGCCGGCCCACAGCCGGCCCGTTCGCAGGTTCGCGATCAGCCGCGAACCAAAACCTCCGGCCTCATCAACCAGGCGCTCGACGCGTTCCGGGGTCCAGTCGCCGCGCAGCGGCACGCAACACAGCTCGCCGGCCGAGGCGTCCTCGACGACCGCAGCCAGCCCATCTGGGGATGTACCTGATTGCTCGACTGGAGCCGTTGGTAGTGAGTAGCGATAAGCCGCGCTGCTGAAGGCCCCAGGGGGCAAGTCCGCTCCGGCGGTCGCGTCCGGCAGGACGGTCCCGGCGCGGAGCGCGACCAGGTCTTCGTCGACCGGCTGGCCGTCCCAGGTCGAGAATCCGCTTTCGTTGAGGATGCGTGCGATCCAGAACGGCCCGCAAAGGTTGTCTTTCTGCTGACCACCGGTGGTCTGAGCCACCACGGAGAAGAGCTGGACATTCATCGTCTAAACAGTCCTCATGTAGCGATCGCGCTCCCAATCTGTGACGGCGGCCCGGAACGCCTTGAGCTCCCATGCGCGCGAGGTCACGTAGTAGTCGCTGAACCGCTCGTCGAGCGCCTGGCGCAGGACTTGGTCTGCATCGAAAGCCTGGATGGCGCTTTCCAGCGAACCGGGCAGCTCAGGCAGCTCTCCGTGCGCGTAGGCGTCGCCTTCGATTGCGGCGGGAGGGGTGAGCCCGCGCTTCATTCCGTCTGCGGCAGACGCCACGACGGCCGCGAGCGCGAGATACGGGTTCGCGTCCGCGCCGGGACGGCGGCACTCGAGGCGGCACAGCTCCGGATGGTCCTTGCGCACGATGGCCCGCACGGCACACGAGCGGTTCTCGACACCCCAGCTCGCGTTTACAGGCGCGAACCAGCCCGGCACCAGCCGCTTGTACGAGTTGATGGTCGGATTCAAGAGCAGCGACGAGGCGGGCAGGTGCTCGAGCACGCCCGCGATCGCGTTGCGGAGAGCGGCCGGCAAGGCCTTGCCATCCGAGCTGCGAAATGCGTTGGCGCCATCACTCCAGCACGAAAGATGGATGTGCCCGCTGGACCCTTCCTCGCCGGGCGCAGTCTTCGCTAGGAAGCTGGCGCGGAGACCCATGGTGGTGGCGAGGTCTTTGACCGCCATCTTGGTCAGCGCGGCATCATCGGCTGCGCGCAAAGCCGGGCGAGCGCCGAGGTTGAGCTCGAGGAGACCTGGCCCCGCCTCCGTGTGCACCGCCGAAAGCTCGACACCGAGTGCTTCGAGGGCAGGTGCGAGGGCACGGATAAACGCGTCAAATCCACCGAGCTCACCCAGGCTGTAACTCAGACCGCTGGAAAGGGGCTTGGATTCTGCATCGAACAGCCTCAGCTCGTACTCCACCGCCGCGACCGCCTCGAAGCCCAGCTCGGACAGGCTCGCCAACACCCTGCGCAGGACCTCACGTGACGCAATCTCACATGCGCTGCCATCTGGCCAGCTTGGGGTCGCAAGGCAGATCTTCCAGCCCGGCCTCCAGGTCAGGTCGTGAAGGGTGCTGACATCTGGGCGGACCAGCAGGTCGCCGGCGCCCGACCGGATTCCGAATTTCGTGTAGTCGCTGATCGGTGTGTCGGTTGGATCGAGGGCAAGCAGCAGGTCGGTCATCACCGTCCCGTGGCGCACCGCCGATTCGAAAGCGGCCGGACGGAGCGCCTTGCCGCGAATGGACCCGTTCACGTCGGGGATGCCGACGAGGATGAACTCGCCGCCCTCTGACGCCGGCGCGGGCTCCGATTGCATGTGCCTCGCGGGCTTGGCCGCGGCGTCGATGGTGCTCACAGCTTTTTGCTGACCGCCTTCTCAACCGCTCCGACGGTCGCCTTGAAGCGCTCGACCATCTCGTCCAGCTCCTCGTCGGTGCTCGTATAAGCCGGCGCGAGAAGGACCTCATCGCCGGCGTAGCCGTCGCGGGTGGAGTGCGTCGAGCTGACGAGCAGACCAAGCTCGAACGCGATGTCGTCGACGAGTGTCGCGACGTCGAGCTCGTGAGGAAGGAATGACTTGCCGTCGCGTGGGTCTACCAGCTCCACTCCTAGCAAGTAGCCGCGGCCGCGCACCTCACCGACGATTCGCGATCCCTTCAGCGCGTCCTGCAGCTGCTCGCGTAGGCGCGGTCCGCGCTCCCGCACGCGGTCCACCAATTTGTTCCGCACGATGTAGTCGAGCACCGCAAGACCAACCGCGCTCGGCAGTGGCGCCCCATCCCATGTGTGTCCGAGATCGAACTCCGCCGAGCCCTCGGCGATCGCGTCGTAGATGTGCTCGCGGCACAGTACCGCGGCCAAAGGTGAGTAGCCAGCGCCAAGGCCCTTTCCGATGGTCACGATGTCGGGCTCAATGGGCAGCTGATGGGCGGCGAGCCAGCTGCCGACGCGACCGACCCCCGTCACGATCTCGTCGAAGCAAACGACGAATCCATATTTCTCACGGCGCTCGGCGAGGCCATGCCAGAAGCGGTCGGGGGGCGAATAGCCCGGCAGCGCCGCTGCGCTGACCGGCTCGCAGAAGAACGCGGAGACGGTGTCTGGGTCGGCCTCTTCGAGCGCACGATCCAGCTCTCTCAGCGCCGACTCGCCAGTCGCGTCGAAGCGCGGGGTCGAGGGCGCGATGTGCAGGTAGGCGGGCATGTACTCGGCATACGGTGCTTGCAGCGACAGACGGCGGCCGCTCAGCGCGAGCGTGCCAAGCGTCGAGCCGTGATAGGCCTGCGCCGGCGAGATGATCCGCCAGCGTTGACGCTGGCCGCGATCGACGTGATATGTGCGCGCCATCCGCACAGCCGTCTCGTTGGCCTCGGAACCGCCCGAGGCAAGCTTCACGCGCGCCATCTCCGGTGCGACGACCTCAATGACGCGGTCCGCCAGATCCTCCTGCGGTTGGCTGGTGAAGTGATGGTTGTAGAAGTAAGCGATGCGCTCTGCCTGGGCTGCGGCTGCTTCCGCGATCTCGCGCACGCCGTGGCCAAGGCAGGCCACCATCGCGCCGCCCGAGCAGGCGTCCAGGACGCGATGGCCATCGGTGGTCTCGAGCCACACGCCTTTTCCGCGCTCGATGTTCGGATAGGAGAGGTCCAGGAAACGCGGGAAGACGTTGGTCTCCTCAGCGCGCACCGTTCCCTGCACCAGAGTCCTCCCTTACTTCCACATGCCGCGCCGCCGGATGGCGGCGAGCACAGCGCGCAAGCCTTGCTCGCTGATGGCGACGTGTTCCTGCATGAGCGCCTCTGCTGTCTCGCCGTCGCCGTTCTTGATGGCTTCGAGCAACGCCTCGTGCTCGCCCGAAATGCGCACGTGCCACGCATCGGACTCCGGCAGAAGCGTCATCGCGTCGTTCAAGCGCATGCGGATCTGTTCGATGGCGCGGGTCAGAAATGCGTTGCCCGTGGCACCCGCGACCGCAAGGTGGAAGTCGGTGTCATGCCGCATGTAGTCGGGCTCGCTGGTGGCAGCCGCCATTCCACGGATCGCGCGGCGCATCGCGGCGAGGTCGGTGCTGCGGCGTGTTGCGGCGGCTACCCTCGCGACGGCCGGCTCGATGAGGCGCCTGTAGAGCAACAGGTCCTCGAGCTCTTTGCGCTCCCGCATGACGCGGAGGATCAGGTCGTCCGCCGCGAGCGAATCCTGGTCGTGCCCGGTGATGAAGGTGCCGCCCGTGCGCCCACGTCGGGCTTCGACCAGGCCTGACGCTTCGAGCAACCGCAAGGCGTGCTGGATGGTCGGCCGGCCGACGCCGAACATGACCGCGAGCTCTCGTTCCGCGGGCAGGGCTTCGCCCGGCTTGATCAGGCGAAGCGCGATATGGCGCCGGATTTGCTCGGCCACGTACTCGTGAGCGCGGAGCTGGTGGATGCGCTCGAAGCGCAGCGGCGAGGCGGTCGCTCCATTGGTCCGGCGACCTTCCTTAACGGCCACCAGCTGCTCCCGAGCTCACGCGAGCGACGTTTTCCAGGAAGTGATTGAACAGACGCATGGTCGAGAGGCGCACCGCCGGGGCTCGCCGCTTGGTCTCCTCCAACAGTGCGTCGGGGTCGACGCCATCGCCATCAAGCTCGTGGCGGTACGCACGGACCCAGCTGTCCATGATTGCCGGCGTGACCTCGGGGTGGAATTGCAGGCCGAGGCTTTTCCCGATGACATATGCCTGCGGGCCAACCTCAGTGTCGGCGATCAGCTTGGCTCCAGGCGGCAGGGTGAAGCTGTCGAAGTGCCACTGGAACCAAGGGCCTTCAGGGATGAGCTCGGGATCCTTCGTCCGCACGGGCAGCCAGCCGATTTCCGAGCGGTCGGCTCGGAACGATTTGCCGCCCATGACGCGCGCCATGAGCTGGCCGCCGAAGCACAGACCAAGCACGGGTACGTCGTGCTCCGCGGCCTGACGAATCAGCTCAGCCTCGCGGTGAATGAACGTAACGGAGTCGTCGAAAGCCGCGAACTCCGAGCCAAGCGAAGCGATGAGCTGATACTCGCGCGCGTCGGGAACCTTCTCTTCCAGGTCGATGCGAAGGATGTCGACCTGCGCGTTCTGCTGGTCGAGCCATTCACCCAAAAGACCGGGCGGCGTCGGCTCCTCGTGCTGGACGATCAGTGCCTTCAGCTTCGGGGCAGCCATCAGACCGGCCGCGCCTCGAGCTTTGTCTCGAGCTCCTTCGCGACCTGGCGCACCGAGGCGGCAAAGCGATCGACCATCTCGGCCAGCTCCGCGTCGGTGCTCGTGAAGGGCGGCGCGAACAACGTCTGGTCGCCGGCGAACCCGTCGCGCGTGGGCATCGTGGAGTAGGTGATGAGGCCGTTCTCGAACGCCACGTCGTCCACCCGACCGGCAGTGCGCAGCTCCGGAGGCAGGAAGGATTTGCGGTCGCGCGGGTCGACGTACTCGACGCCAAGCAGGAAACCCCGACCTCGAACCTCGTGCACCATGGGCACTCCCTGAAGAGCGTCCGCGAGCTGATCGCGCAGCCGTGGCCCTCGCTCGCGTACGCGCTCGACCAGTCCCTCCTTTCTGAGGACGTCGATGACCTTGAGGCCGACGGCGCATGAAAGGGGCGCACCGTCCCATGTGTGGCCGAGGGTGAACTTCCGAGACCCACTCGCGATTGCGTCATATACGTGCTGCTGGCACAGCACCGCGCCGATGGCGGCGTAGCCCGCGCCCAATCCCTTGGCGGTGGCGATGATGTCAGGGACGATCGGCAGGCTCTCCGCGGCAAACCAGTTTCCGGTGCGACCTACCCCGGTGACGATCTCGTCGAAGCAGATCAGGAAGCCATGCCGCTCCCGGCGCTCGGCAAGCCCTTGCCAGAACCGTTTCGGCGGGCTGTACGCCGGCAGGGCGGCGGCGCTGACCGGCTCGCAGAAATACGCAGAGATGGCATCGGGTCCGGCGGCCTCGAGTACGCGGTCGAGCGCGTGCAGCGCCTCGTCGCCGGTGGGATCGAAACGCCACGTGCTTGGCGGGATGTGAAGGTGGTCGGGCATGTACGGCTCGAACGGTCGCTTCAGCCCCGGTCTACCGGTAAGGGCGAGCGTCGCCATCGTCGGACCGTGATACGCCTGAGCCGGCGAGATGACCTGCCACCTCTTCGGTTGACCCCGGTCGACGTGGTACCGGCGGGCAATCTGGATCGCCATCTCGTTTGCCTCAGCACCGCCGGTGACGAATCGCACGCGGGTGAAGCCCTTTGGGGCGAGACCGGCGAGCTCGTGCGCAAGCTGTTCCTGCTGCGGGTTGGTCAGCCGTTCGTTGTGCACGTAGGCCAGCCTTTCCGCCTGGGCACGAGCCGCGGCGATGATGTCACGCCTGCCGTGGCCAAGTGTCGCGGCCATCGATCCGCCGCTCATGGCGTCGAGGTAGCGTTTGCCTGAGGCGTCCTCTACCCACACGCCGTCGCCGCGAACAACGACCGGATAGCTTCGCTTGAATTCCAGGGGCAGGACGTGAGTCGATTGACTGACTACAACGACTTCCCTGGCTCCGGCCATCCCCCGCCTACCCCTCCAAAGACGCTCCGTATGCCCTTGTGGCGATAAAGACTCGAAGTAGGTCGATACTATCATTGCAAAGGACCACATACAGGCCCATTCGCCGCGCGCTTCCGCCGGCGCATTTGGAGAAGGGGGAGTAATGGCTACCAAGACCACGACGCTGAGGGTTATCGAGCCCGCGACCGAAAAGGTCATGGCCGAGCTTCACGAGGCGACGATCGAAGAGGCGGATGCGGCGGTGGCTCGGGCCAAGGCGGCCTACCCAGCGTGGAAGGCGGTGGCTCCCAAAGACCGCGCGAACCTCATGCGCCGCATCGCGACGTCGATCGCAAAACACGCCGAGGAGCTCGCACGGCTCGAGGCACGGAACGTCGGCAAGCCGATCAGCGATGCGCGCGGCGAGGTCGGCATGGTCATCGACGTCTTCAACTACTACGCGGGAGCGCCGGAGCGTCTTTTCGGCAAGACGATCCCGGTCGCCGGCGGTGTCGACATGACGTTCCGGGAGCCCCTGGGCGTCGTGGCCCTTATCGTCCCCTGGAACTTCCCGCTCCCCATTGCAGCCTGGAAGGTCGCGCCGGCGCTGGCCGCCGGAAACACCCTCGTCCTCAAGCCGGCGGGGCTGACGCCGCTGACCGCGGTGGAGCTCGGGCGCATCGCGCTCGAGGCTGGGCTGCCCGAAGGCGTTTTGAACGTCGTCGTCGGCGCCGGCCGCGTGGTCGGTGAGAGGCTGGTCCAGCACCCAGACGTCGCGAAGGTCGCGTTCACGGGGTCGACCGAGGTGGGCAAGCGCATCGGCGCGCTGGCCGCGCAGTCGATCAAGCGAGTAACTCTGGAGCTCGGCGGCAAATCCGCCAACATCATCTTCGCCGACGCCGACCTCGAGAAGGCAGCCGCGTCAGCGCCGCTGGCCGTATTCGGCAATGCGGGCCAGGACTGCTGTGCGCGATCGCGCATCCTCGTCGAGCGGTCGGCGCTCGACCGCTTCATGCAGGCGCTCGAGAAATCGATCAAGGCGCTTCGGGTGGGCGACCCGCTCGACGAGAAAACGGAGATGGGTCCGCTGATCTCCTCGGAACATCGCGCGAAGGTCGCGTCATATCTGGAGGATGGGGCGAAGGTCGCGTTCCGGGGCTCGGCGCCGCAAGGTGCCGGCTACTGGTTCCCGCCGACTGTGCTCTCACCCGTGTCGAACACGGATCGCGCCGCCCGCGAAGAGATCTTCGGTCCAATCGTGGCAGTCATCCCATTTGAGGACGAGGACGACGCCATTCGCATCGCCAACGACACGATTTACGGCCTTTCCGGATCGATCTGGACGAACAATGCAGGCCGCGCGATGCGCGTGTCACGCGCGCTCGAGACCGGGACGATCTCCGTCAACTCGAACAACTCGGTGCGCGTCACCACCCCGTTCGGAGGCTTCAAGCAGTCAGGCGTGGGCCGGGAGCTGGGGCCTGACGCGCTCGACTACTACACAGAGCTCAAGAACGTCTTCCTCGCGACTACCTGACGGCGGCCGGGCGCATGGAACTGATGCGCGGAGTCCTGGTTAGCCGCTTCGGAGGCCCGGAGGTGTTGCGCCTCGCGGAGGTGGAACGGCCGGCGCCGATCTCGACGGAGGTGCTGGTCCGCGTGGTCGCTGCCGGCATCAACCCGGTGGACTGCAAGACGCGACGAGGCGAAGGTGTGGCGCGCTGGACGGGGCGTCCACCTTTTATCCCCGGCTGGGACGTGTGCGGCGTGGTCGATGTGATGGGTTACGGCGTGACGCGTTTCAAGGTCGGCGACATGGTCTTCGGCATGCCGCGATTTCCGCGCCTCGCGGGCGGCTACGCGGAGTTCGTTGCAGCGCCCTCCCTGCAGTTCGCGCGCGTCCCTGAAGGGACTTCGCCCATCGAGGCCGCTGCACTCCCGCTCGCCGCGCTCACCGCATGGCAGTGCCTGGTCCATGCGGCGCAAGTTGGTGAAGGCCAGACCGTGCTGGTGCATGGAGCAGGCGGTGGCGTGGGACACCTGGCCGTGCAGATCGCGAATGCACGCGGTGCCCGCGTGGTCTCGACGACGGGCCGCGATGATCGCGCCGCGCTCGACATGCGCGATGTGGATGTGGCACTTGACCTGGTGGGCGGCCAGGACACGGGGGCGCTGATCACCACCGTTCGCGAAGCAGGCTTTCTACTCGCGGTCGCCGGTGGCGCAACTGAAGGGGTCAAAGCGGAAGCGATGGCCCGTGGTGTACGCGTCGAGGAGCCGCTTGTCGAGCCGGATGGTCATGCGCTTGACGAAATCGCCAAGCTCGTCCGGTCGGGCGTCCTGAAAGTGACCGTCGGCGAGACTTTTCCGCTTGAACTGGCAGCTTCGGCGCACGAGCGACTTGAGCGCGGCGGCGTCAGAGGCAAGCTGGTATTGGAGGTGGGCCATGACTGATGTCCACACGCGGAAGGTGTCTGCGGCGCAGCCGAACGGAGAGGTGGAAACCGCGGCGCTCACGATCGATTCCCTCGAACGCGCGGTGGCCGATGGAACAGTGGACACGGTCGTGCTGGCGTTGGTCGACATGGAAGGGCGGCTGGTCGGCAAGCGGCTGACGGGGCGTCACTTTCTGGAATCAGCGGTGCCTCACGGAGCGGAGTCGTGCGAGTACCTGCTGGCGACCGATGTCGACATGTCGCCGCAGCAGGGCTATGGCCTGGCCGGTTGGAACCGCGGTTTCAGCGACTTCAGGCTCAAGCCTGACCTCAGCACCCTTCGCCTGCTGCCGTGGCACACGGGCTCGGCACTCGTGCTCACGGACGCATTCGCCGAAGGTGGCGAGCCGATCCAGGTGTCGCCGCGACAGATCCTGCGCCGGCAGCTGGAGCGGCTGCACGCGCGTGGCCTCGCTGCTCAGGTGGGTACCGAGCTCGAGTTCATGATCTTCAAGAGCACGTACCGCCAAGCGTGGGATTCCGGCTATCGCAACCTCACGAAAGCGACGCCTTACAGCGTCGACTATGCGTTGCTCGACACGACCGGGATCGAGCCGCTGGTCCGGCGCATCCGCAACTCGATGGAGGCAGCGGGCATGACCGTCGAGAGCTCCAAGGGCGAGTGCAACCTCGGCCAGCACGAGGTCAACTTCCGTTACGGCAGCGCGCTCAAGATCTGCGACGACCACACCATTTACAGGCACGGCGCCAAGGAGATCGCCTCGCAGGAAGGCGTGGCGATCACATTCATGGCGAAGTTCGACCAGCGTGAGGGCAGCTCGTGCCACGTCCATCTCTCTCTCGCGGCTGCCGACGGCAGGAATGCGTTCGCGTCAGATCAGCAGCTGTTCGACCGGTTCCTGGCGGGCCAGCTGACGTGCCTTCGAGAGCTGACGCTGCTCTTTGCGCCTCAAATCAACTCCTACAAGCGATACGTCCCGGGAATGTTCGCGCCGACGGCAGTGGCGTGGGGACATGACAACCGCACCTGCGCCATGCGCGTGATCGGCCATGGGCAGGGCAAGCACATCGAAAACCGGCTGCCCGGGGCGGACGTGAATCCATACCTCGCCGTGGCGGCGATGATCGCCGCGGGCCTGCACGGAGTGGACGCGGGCCTGGAGCTTGAGCCTGCGACCTCAGGGAGCGCATACGAGGGAACTCATCCGCACGTGCCGCAAACGATGCGATCGGCCCGCGACCTTTTCGCGGTGAGCGACGCGGCCCGCGCCGCTTTCGGTGACGACGTCGTGGACCACTACGTCCACCGCGCGGACATCGAGCTGGCCGCATTTGAATCGTCGGTGACCGACTGGGAACGCATCCGCGGCTTCGAGCGCTTGTAAGGGAAACCAGCGACCGGCTAAGCGGCCCAGCGCATCCCGGGCCCGCGGGCCCGTTTCACCACGAGGCGGTCCGGCGGAAGGAACCTGAACTCGCGACCCGACTTGATCACCTGCCATCCACCTTCGTGCACGAGCCGGTGGTGGTAGTAGCAGAGCAGGACGAGGTTGGGCAGATTGCCGCGCCCACCGCGTGCCCAGTGAATGATGTGGTGCGGGTTTGACCAGTCGACCTGGCGATCGCAGGCCGGGAACCGGCAACCACGATCCCGCACCCGCAGGGCCCGCAGCGTCGGTGCCGAGACAGTTCGCGTCGCCCGCCCGACGTCGATCACCATCGAGTCCGCCAGGAGCACCCGCGACATGGTGCAGACGCAAGCGATGCGCTCCAGGGTCCGCGTCGAGATCGGTAGGGAGAGCTCGAGGTCGGCCGGCGGTGCGCCGAGCTCGTTCTTCAAGCCTTCCAGGGTGGTCGTCAGGTTGATGTGCGGCCGCACGCTGTGCCGGCGAGGCAGCGCGCCCTTGTCCATGGCATGGTTCGCCAGCTCGCCTGTCGCATCGGCCATCCGCTGCTTGTGGGAACGCTCGTCATCTGGCCCCAGCCGTTTGGCGAGTGATTCCGCCGCCGTCTTGAATGCCGCGCCAGACACTGGATCCAGCACACCATCGACCCTATACATACCGTCTGGCATCTGGCTGATGTGCAGCCGGCGCCGGGTGAAGTTCTCCTCGGCTTCGTCGAAGAAGCCCTCCGGGTCGGCGACATGCCGGGCCACGTTGCAGAGCTGGCGCAGGTGGAACACCGAATACTTCTGCGCGTAGCCCAACATCTCGTCCTCGTCGAAGAGGTCCCGCTTCTCACCCAACTGCTCGCGCAAGTGACAGAGGATGGAGACCGACTGATAGCCGATCTCGCCTGAAGCCAGAGCTGCCGCCACCGTGGGCAGCCACTCAAGCTGCTCACCGACACAGAGGCGGTCAGCGGCTGAGTTGACCGACATGGCGCAAGTCCGAGCAATCCAGGAGGCGGCGGTGATGTTGCCACCGACCAAATGCTGACCACGCTGCTCGGAGCTCCGAGCGTTCTTGCAGAACGCACCCTCGAGGGCGTCGATGACTACACGCAGCTCTTTGTTGTCTACCTGGCGGTCCTCGCAAGCCAGAAACTCGCGCACTGCGGCCTGCAGCTTCGAGAGGGCTGTGCCCCCTTCCCCCAACATGATGCAATGCTAGCAAACAGATGTTCGCTTGTCAACCCCGCATTTACACGAAATCTGCCAGCCCAACGTCCAATCAGCCACCCCACCGCGCCCCAACTCCTTCTTCCCAGTCCTTCCCCTTCCGACAATCTGCCCACCCAACGTCCACTCACCACCACCCAAGCCCAACCCCAACTCCCTTTTCCCAGTCCTATCTCCCTCCGGAATCCGCGTCCGGAGTCATACTCAAACCACGCGATCAGCCAGTAGAACAACAGAGGAAGCCCTGACGCCGTTGCTTCTGCTGCTGACGGTTGTGAGCGGATTTGTCGATGCCACAAGCTTCCTGAAGCTGGGCCGCATTTTCGTCGCCAACATGACCGGCAACGTCGTCTTCCTCGGCTTCGCGGCAATCGGCGCAGGCGGCGTCTCACTCACCGCCCCGGCCCTCTGTCTCATCGCATTCCTCGCCGGCGCAGCGCTCTCTGGACGCCTGGCCACAACCAAACTTGGCCGCGATCCGTTCCGCCTGCTGCGTACAGCCATAGCCGTCGAATTGGCCTTGGTGGCGGTAGCAATGATCGTCGCCGTGGTCAGAGCCAACGATCTAGGAGGGAGCGTGGGTCCGACGACCTACGTGCTGATGGCTCTCCTCGCAACCGCCATGGGAATCCAAACCGCGACTGCCAGGCGGCTTGCCGTGCCTGATCTGCAAACGACAGTCCTGACCTCGACCCTTTCCGCGCTGGCGGTCGGCTCCTGGTTCGGCGGCAACTCGTCCGCGGGGACCGGCAGACGCCTGCTGGCGATTGCCGCGATGTTGATCGGCGCCATCGTCGGGGCTTTCCTGGCGCTGAAAATCAACCTGATGGCCCCGCTTGCAGCGGTGGCGGTGCTGTTGGCCATCGCGGGCCTCGGCGCCCATCGCCTCGCACGACGCCTGCCCGACCCTTTGCCGGCACGGCCGAGCTGACGACCCCAGCGCATCCCGTTACGCCTCCCTGGTTCTTGCCCTCCGCCAGGCGGTCACCACCCCAACACCCAGGGCCAGGTAGCTGAAGAAGATTCCCTCCGGACTAAACGTGCCCAGGAGCACCCTGTAAACAAAGAACGCACCCCCCAGGCAGCAGGCCAGCCCGTAGAGGCGCAAGCGCCATCCTTCCCTGATCCCCTCGGGGAGCCAGGGAATCGGCCGGCGACCCGTCAACACGAGCCAGGCGCCGAACACCAACAGAACCACCCAGGGCAAAAGCCCCACCAGCTCTAGCGCCATCAGGCCGGCGGTCCGGTTGCCTCCGTCATTCGTGCCTTACGCCGGCGATAGAGGGCCACCAAAGCCAAAGTCACCAGGGCGACGTACCCGAAGACGACTCCGTCTGTGCTGTACGTCCCATCGAGGACCGCCCGGTAACTCAGGTACCCAGCTATGAGGACGTAGGCCAGCCCGAACACGCGCAACGGCCATCGTTCCTTCAACCCTTTCGGCAGCCCAAGGAAGCGGCGCCCCGTAACAAGGAGCCAAACGCCGATCAGGCCGACCGGTATCCAGAGCGCGAGTGCGAGGACCTCGAGCACGACCACTTCTTAACTCTATGCGCCTGCCACCACGGTGGTGGACGGAAGTCACATCCCGAGCGGGAGCGCAAGGCTAGACTCGGGAGACGTGCCTGGGTCCAAGCGCAGGAAGGTCATCGCGATGCTCATCTTTTTGCAGGCGATCCTGTTCGGGTCGACCACCCCTGTAGGTACCTATACCCTGCAGGTTGCCTTCGGGAAATCTGCCGTGGGCAATTTGGGCCCCGGGTGGCATGCCACTGAGGGTCAGCTGGCTCTGGAGCAGGTATTCGCACTCGCGGTGGCCATCATCGTCGGCGTGCTCATCTGGCGAGGACTCCCCTTCGCCCTCTACTGCGTTACGGTTCTGGCCGCGATCAGTGTCGTGTTCGACCTGGTATTCATCGCCGTCGAGTTGGTGTCGTTCGGTCCCATTGCGCTTTTGTTCTTGATCATCTTTCCGCTGCCCACCGTGCCACCGGCAGCGATCGCAATACCGGTGCTGCTCCTTTCAGCCTTCGTGATGGTCGACATCCGGCGCGCGGCACGAGCCAGCGGACAGCCGAGGCTGTCGCAGCAAGGACTTAACTAGGCAAACCTTCCGTCGGCCTAGCGCTCCGGGCAACTCGCCGGCGATCCCAGGCGGCCAGGATCACGAGCAACACCGTAAAAGCCACGGCGCCGTAGATAAAGACAATGCCGCTTGGAACAGGTAGGCCACGGCTCGCCCTGTAACCCTCATAGGCAACGAAGGCTGCCACCAGCACGTAGGCCAGCCCGTAAATACGCACCGGCCACCCTTCCCTGAAATCTCTGGGAAGTCCAAACACCAGCTTGCGGCCGGTAATGAGGAGCCACGCGCCGGCCAGGCCAAGCATTAGCCAAAGGACGAGTCCGATCACCCCGGCCGTGCCCACGTCTTAACTGTATGCGCCGTCGGCCAGCTTTGAGCGCCGGCCAGCAGGCCCGACAATAGATGGGTGCCCACCCCAGCGTCCGATGACGCCTTCGCCGAGGTCAAGGCCAAGGTCGACCTGGTCAAGGTCGTGCAGGAGCACGTCCGTCTGACCAAGCGGAACAAGGACTTCTGGGGCCTCTGCCCTTTTCATGCCGAGGACAGCCCCAGCTTCAAGGTCAACCCCCAGATGCAGTCGTGGTACTGCTTCGGCTGCGAGCGCTCGGGCGACGTCTTCACGTTCGTTGAGCTCATCGAGAAGACCGACAAGCGCGGCGCCCTCCAGATGCTGGCGGAAAGGGCCGGCGTCGAGCTCAAAAAGCTCTCGCCCGAGCAGAAGGAGCGCTCCGACTCCCGCAAGCGCCTCCTCGCCATGCTCAAGCTCGCCGCCCAGTATTACGAGTACGTCCTCTGGTCAACTCCGGCCGGCGAGAAAGGGAGAAACCTTCTCGAATCCCGCAAGGTCGGGGAGGAGACCGCCCGCCGCTTCCAGCTCGGCTACGCGCCCGCGGGAAGGGGATTCGCCGAGTACCTCAGGGCAAAAAAGCGAAGCCTGCAGGACGCGCAGGAGGCCGGGCTGATGCGCCGCGACGGCAGCGATTTCTTTGCCGAGCGCCTCGTCATCCCCATCCGAGACGAGCGCGGCCAGCCCCTCGCTTTCACGGCGCGGACCGTGCGAGCCGACGAGCAGCGGAAGTACATCAACTCCCCCGAAACCCCCGCGTATATAAAAGGACGCGTGATCTTCGGCCTGGACCTTGCGAGAGACGAAATCGCCAAACACGGCCACGCCGTGCTCATGGAAGGCCAGTTCGACGTCATCACCGCGCATCAGTTCGGCGTCCAGAACGCCATCGCCAGCTCGGGGACCGCGCTGACGGAAGACCAGGTCAGGCTGATCAAGCGTTTCACCGACGAGCTGCTGCTGGTCTTCGATGCCGACCGGGCCGGCCGAGCCGCTGCCTTCAAGGCGGTGGAGCTGGCGTCAAGCCACCAGATGCGGACCCGGGTCGCCACCATCACAGCCCCGGCCAAGGATCCCGACGAGTTTCTGAGAGCCGCCGGCGCGGAGGCCCCACAAAGGTGGGAGGAGCTCGTCGCCGCCGCCCCGTCGGGCTGGGAGTTCTGGATCAAAGACGCGCTGACCGGCCTCAACCCGGGCAACCCCAACCATCTCGAGCTGGCGGCCAGCCGGGTCCGCGAGGTGCTCGAAAAGATCCCGGACGCAGCGGTAAGGGAGACCTATCGCGAACGGGCGGCAGGCTGGATCGGAGTTCAGCCTCACCTGCTGACCGCCCAGCCACAAGCTAAAAGGGTCGAGGCCGTTAGTAGAACCAACGGCAAAAGCGGTTTGGCAGCCCGCCTGACGGGGAAGAAACTGACCGTAGGCAGGTATCTGCTGCAGTTGCTTGCGGTCCGGCCGGTCGCCTTCGAGCGGGTGCGAACAAAGCTCACCCCCGATGAGTTGGACGAAGAGGATCGCGGTATATACCAGAGGATGTTGGAGACCTACGAGCGCGGCGGAACGTCCGGGCTCGAGACAGAGTTGGCGGGTTATCCCGCAGAGGAACAGGACCTGATTCGAAGAGCATGGGCGGCGCCGCCGCCGAGCGTTGACGACGAAGTGGCTGTGGAGCTGGCGGAACGGATCCGCCTCGACCACATGAGGGCCCTGCATAGTGGGATAATTCGCGAACTTTCCGAGGCCGAGAGGGGCAAGGACTCGGAACGGGTGGCTCGTCTCGAAGCTCAGGCAGGAGAGCTGGCACGCGCCATCAACGACATCGAAAGGAGAGGCTGACATCGCGCGCGTAGCTAAAGCACCGACAAAGGCAGGACCTCGGCCGAGCAAGCCAGAGGCCAAACCCGAGCACAAGTTCGAAGACGAGCTGATGGCCGTGGCCGAGCAGCTGATCGTCAAGGGCAAGGAGCAGGGCTACCTCACGCCCGACGACATCCTCCAGGGCTTCCCGGAGATCGAGGCCGAACCCGACCAGATCTTCCGCATCTTCGCGGCCTTCAAAGAGATCGGCATCGAGGTCACCGACGGCGAGAAGGACTTCGAAGAGGTCGAACAGATTGACGACGAGATGCTGCTCGACATCGAGATGATGGACTCGGTCTCTCTCGACGACCCAGTGCGCATGTACCTCAAGGAGATCGGGCGTGTGAGCCTGCTCACCGCCAACGATGAGGTCGAGCTCGCCCAGGCGATCGAGGCCAAGCCGCTGCATGACGCCCTCAAGGCGCTGAACGTTGTCGAGGAGATGGAGGGCCGCCAGCGCTCCGCCGACGAGATGCTGCCCGAGGTGGTCGAGCGCCTGGCCAATGTCAAGCGCAAGGGCCAGCAGGCGCACATCGCGCAGGAGCTCATCGGCCTCACCGACCTGACGAAGCTGCAGAACCTGATCGATGCCGCTGCCGCCGAGCGCCGGCGCCAGGCCACCAATGGCGCCGCGCGTCCGCGCGTTCGCGCCGAGGCACTCGAGTCTTACCGCGTCGCGCGCTACCGGCTGACCGAGCGCTACGAGCGCGCGTACGAGGCCAAGCAGCGGCTGACCGAGGCCAACTTGCGGTTGGTCGTGTCGATCGCCAAGAAGTACATCGGGCGCGGCATGTCGTTCCTGGACCTGATCCAGGAAGGCAACATGGGCTTGATCCGTGCGGTCGAGAAGTTCGACTACCACAAGGGCTACAAGTTCTCGACCTACGCGACGTGGTGGATCCGGCAGGCCATTACCCGCGCCATCGCCGACCAGGCGCGGACGATCCGCATCCCGGTGCACATGGTCGAGACGATCAACAAGCTGGTGCGCGTCTCACGACGCCTGCTCCAGGAGCTGGGCCGCGAGCCGAGCGACGAGGAGATCGGCGAGGAGATGGGCATCACGCCCGAGAAGGTGCGCG
>CATPBO010000125.1 GCA_955652835.1 Candidatus Dormiibacterota bacterium | reverse complement strand
TCTCGTGACAGCGTCCCCACCAGCAGGACCGCGCCAACAGAACGATGGCTCTTAGCCTAAGAAGTACCTCGCCTCACAACCACAGCACCGGGGCCGAGAGCGCCGTCCCGGTCGAGGGTGCGACCCACACGCTGGTGGGGTTGATCGCGACCAGGTCTTTCTTCCCGTCACCGTTGACGTCTCCCGACAGCGTCGCCTGCACCCCGAAGAAGGGTGTCCCTGACCACTGGGCCGGCGGCGCGAAGCCGGTGCCCATGGAGGTCATGATCCAGGTGCTGGTGGAGTTCAAGGACACCAGGTCCACCTTGCCGTCTCCGTTCGCGTCGAGGGTCATGGTCTGCACGTTGCCGTAGAAGGGGATGCTCGACCACTGAAGGGGAGTTCCAAAGGCCGAGCCCGTAGATGTCATTACCCAGGCGCTGTCGTGGTTGACCGCCACCACGTCCGCTTTGCCGTCTCCGCTGACGTCCGCGACCAACGTGGTCACGTTGCCGAAGAAGGGAGTGCTCGACCACTGGACGGGTGGTCCAAATCCTGACCCGGTGGAGAGCATGACCCAGACGCTGTCGTTGTTGACTGCCACCATGTCCGCCTTGCCGTCACCGTTGACGTCGGCGAGGAACGTGCCTCGAGTGCCGTAGAACGCAACGTTCGACCAGCCCGACGGCGCGCCGAAGGCCGCTCCTGTGGAGGGCAGGACAAACGTCTGGCCGGCGTTGACTGCGACCAAGTCGGCCTTGCCATCACCGGTGACGTCGCCGGCGAGCGTGGCCACCGAACCGTAGAAGGGGAATGCCGCCCACGTGGTGGGGGCGGCGAAGGCGGTTCCAGTGGACAGCGCCACCGAGATGCCGCCTGCGCCGATCAGGGCGAGGTCGGCCTTGCCATCGCCGTTGAAGTCGCCGACCAGCGGCTTCCCGCTGCTGAGCGATGCGCCAGGGAGTTGTGAATTGATCTGCTGCAGGGCTGCGAGGTTGCCGGGCTGGTTGATCACCTGCGCGCCGAGGTAGTCCCAGGCGTAGACCCAGTAGCCGATCGCGCCCTGGTTCTTCCAGTGATCGAACTGGGTCTGGATCTCAGCCGGCGTCGGCCAGCGCCATGAGGCGGCGCTGAAGTCCTGGATGACGAATTCCCAGGGGCTCACGTTCGCCGCGTGGATCTGCTGCACAGCGCTGTCGATCGCGGAGAAGCTGCACGGCCCGCTCGTACAGGGGTAGATATCGAAGGCGAGAATGTCGACCGTACCCTTCATGGGCACGCCCTGCTGGACCGCATTGCCGACCTGGAACTGGTCGTCGATCACCCAGGTCTTGGCGGTGGCGTCCGCACCATGTATGACCCCTGTCATGTGCGTGTACGTGGCGGCCGCATTACAGCCGAAAGCGGTTGGTTCGTCTCCAACCTCATAGCGAAGCCCCGGGTGGCCGGCGGTGACGTTCGCGGTGACCAACGCAGCGATGGCCGCGTCGGTCATGGTCTGGGTGCAGGTCGTGTTGCTGTAGGCGTTGACCCACACCATGCCGGTAATACCGGCCGCCGCCTGCGCAGCGCCGTTGTCCTGGACCCCACCATCGGTGGCGGCGTTGAAGCCGACCGAATGCATGGTCGCCCAATCGGTTGAGGTGAAGCGGAAGATGCCGCGCGTAAATCCGGGTGAAGCGGCCACCAACGGTGAATGATTCAATGACCGCACGCCGGTCGCGGCCCGCGCGTGACCGATTGGCCGGACGATCACTGTTGCTAACACAGCCAACAGGACAGCCACCGCCAACAGAACTACGCGACTTTGCGGTTGGCGCCTCGCCACGCTGGCGGCGGCAACCACAGTTCCTAAATTAGGTATGACCCTGACCTCTGTGCATATTCGCCATTACCCCTACGTCGAAAGTGTCAGCAGGTTGGACGGCACACCTTACCACCACAACGCCGGAATAGACAACCCCGAACCCGTTGAAGGTGCAATCCAAACGCTCGTGCCGTTGATCGCGACCAGGTCTGTTTTGTGATCTCCGTTCACATCTCCTGACAGAGTTGCGGCTTGCCCGTAGAACGGCGTGCCCGACCATTGGGCCGGCACCGTGAAGCCTGAACCCGTGGACGTCATGACCCACGTGCTGCCGGCATTGACCGCCACGAGGTCAGCCTTGCCGTCGCCGCTGACGTCAGCGACCGTGGTGCTCACGTTGCCGTAGAACGGTATGCCCGACCACGGGACAGGCGCCGAGAAGGCGGCTCCGGTGGACGTCATCACCCACGTGCTGTCGCGGTTGACTGCAACCATGTCCGCTTTGCCATCGCCGGTGACATCAGCGAGCAGTGTCGTCACGTTTCCGTAAAACGGAGTCGTGGACCACGGTATCGGCGGCCCGAAGGTCGTGCCGGTGGAGAGCATTACCCAGACGCTGGTGTTGTTGACCGCCACGAGGTCTGCCTTGCCGTCACCGTTGACGTCGGCGAGGAACGTGCCTCGCGTGCCGTAGAAGGGAACGTTCGACCAGCCCGACGGCGCTCCAAAACCTGTGCCGGTCGATGGCAGGACGAACACCTG
>CATPBO010000124.1 GCA_955652835.1 Candidatus Dormiibacterota bacterium | reverse complement strand
TCGGAAGCCGCCATCGGCTCAGGGGCCGGCTCAGCAGCACCTTCGCCATCGGACAGGTTGGTCAGCTGCAGCAGACCCGGACCGTAAAGAGCCTCGAGCTCGTTTGGTAGGTCCGCGTACATCCTCTGCACGAACAGGTCGTGGCGGATGTACGACTTGACCAGGCTTGCCACCAGCGGCACCTCGCCGTACAGGACCTCCCATTCCGTCCCGTCACGGGCCAGTGCCCACAAAGCCCACTTCGAGTCGACGACCGCAGCCAGGTGATGCGCCTTGCGCGAGGCGTACAGCGTTCCCTCAGTGCTGGCGTGCCGCATGACTTTTCCACGCGGCGCGTGGAACGGAAGCCGGCCGAAGTGCACGATGACGAACTGCACCCCACGCTCAGAAGCCTCATCGACAGCGTCCGCCAGGCCTTTGAGCTCCTCAGCTCGTCCGCTCAGGTAAACCCGGCTGCGGGCCTTCGAGATGGCGCCGGCCGTCCTGTCGATCGCTGTGTAGATGCTTTCAAGTCTTGAGATCGGCAGGCCGCGCTCCGCGAAGTCCCGCGCCGGCAGCGTCTCGAGGCTGCGCCGTGCGGCTTCTACCTTGGCGGCGAATTCCTTCTCCAGCTTGTTGAGCAGCACGTCCGGAGCCACTGCGGCGTATCGGGCCGGACGCTCACCGGTGAGCATCGCCGCCCCGCGATCGACCAGGCGCCGAAGGGTTTCGTAAACCTTTGGCTGCGGCACGCCGGTCTCGTTGGCGACGCTGTAACCAGTGGCGCCGTCGGACATCAGCAGGCCGACGTAGGTGCGCGCCTCGTATTGAGAAAACCCGAGTTGAGTCAAGCGCTCGGCGATCGAAGTGGCGGGCGCTTCGATGTTCATGTCTCGGTCAGCTGCCTCGGCGATGGGTCACTACGGGGGTAGTGCGCAAGGTGTTTTGGATGCTAACACGCAAAAGGCCTAGTCATTCGGTTGGTCGGCGTCGGCAAGTACATCTCCGGCTCTCAGCCGCTCCAGGGTCTCCATCCGGGCCTGGGCGCGAGGGCCGAGCCGGCTCAGCACGGCGGCGACCACCCCCTCGACGACCGCCATCGCGCCGACCAGCGAGTCGAACGGTCCTATCGTGTAGACGCTGGTCACGATCACCTGTCGCGCAAACGCCGACGCGGGCGACAGCCACGGATCTGTAAACAGGATCACGTTGCAGCTCTGCGCGGAAGCCACACGCGCGCTCTCAATCGTGTCCGCCTGGTAGCGGCGATAGTCGAACACGACGAGGACGTCGCCCTTCCTCATGTCGATGAGCTGATGCGCCGGCGTGCTGCGCTCTGCGTCTACGATCCCGATTCCCGGCCGCAGCAGGTGCAGTTGGCCGGCCAGGTACCGAGCCAGGGGCGCGCTGACCCTGCCGCCGAGCACCAACACGCGATGCCGGACGTCGGCGAGCAGATCGACCGCCTCGTTCACATCACGGTGCGACAGCACGTCATAGGTGCCCTTCAGGTTGTGGGAGGCGACCTCGAGCGCGTCGCTCAGCACGGAATCGGTTCCGCGGGCCGGCTGGTCGTCGCGGTAGCGGGTGAGCGGCGAGCTCAGCCGAGCCTGGACCTCGTGGCGCAGGGTCTCCTGGAACTCGGGGTAGCCGCGAAAGCCCAACTTGGTGATGAACCGCGTCACCGTCGGGGGGCTGACATGAGCGCGCTCGGCGAACCTGGCGACGCTCTCCAGCCCGGCGATCGGGTAGGAGGCGAGCAAAACCCTGGCGAGCTTCCGCTCTGCCGGGCTCAGGCTGTTGAGCCGGTGCCGGACGAGCTCGCCGACTCTTGGCTCCTGGTCGGTGACGTTTGTTACATCTCGGTCCATGTGGCCCCCGTTCGGACAATCCTTGACAAGGATCCTATCCCCTGTTAGCTTCGCCGCAACGCCGAGTTGGCACATCGCCTGCTGACGGCGGGAAACGGAGGGAGGGCTCCGTCATGAAGGGAGGGAGGGCTCCGGTATGAGCGTCCAGGCCAGGGATTCCGACGTCGAGACACTCCACCGGATGGGCTACGCGCAGGAGCTGCGCCGGCGCATGTCGACGTTCTCCAACTTCGCGGTCTCTTTCACCATCATCTCGATCCTCTCAGGCTGTCTGACCGTCTTTTACTTCGGCATGACCAACGGCGGCCCGGCGGTGATCACGCTTGGCTGGCCGTTCGTCGGGATCATGGTCACGCTGGTCGGCCTGGCCATGGCCGAGGTCTGTTCGAGCTACCCGACCGCGGGTGGCCTTTACTACTGGGCGGCCAAGCTCGGTGGTAACAACGGAGCGGGGTGGAGCTGGTTCACCGGATGGTTCAACCTGCTCGGGCAGGTCGCGGTCACGGCCGGTATCGACTTCGGCCTGTCGTTCTTCGTTGACTTCGTGCTCAACCTTTGGTTCAGCTATCCGACGACCCCCGTCGCGATCATCGCCATCTACGCGGTCGTGCTTTTCATCCACGGGCTGCTCAACACGTTTGGTGTCGGCCTCGTGGCTTTTTTGAACAATGTTTCGGTCTGGTGGCACCTGTTGGGAGTCGCGATCATCGTCACGGCGCTTTTCTTGATACCCAAGAACCACAATTCGGTTTCGTACATCTTCACTCACTTCGAGAACCAAACCGGGTTCAGCTTCCCGCTTGCCGGCGCATATGTTTTTCTAACCGGCCTTCTCAACGCGCAGTACACCTTCACCGGCTATGACGCTTCCGCGCACATGACGGAAGAGACGAACAATGCCGCCATCGCAGGTCCGCGTGGCATCGTGTGGTCGATCATCATCTCGCTGATCGCTGGGTGGGTGCTGCTGATAGGAGTCACATCCGCGATCGTGCCCTCGAACTACGCGGGCGAGTTCGCCGGCTACGTCGCGGCGCCGGGCGTCATCTTCATAGACGCGCTGGGCAAGGGATGGGCCACGTTCCTGCTCTTGATCGTGATCGGTGCCCAGTTCTACTGCGGCATGTCGTCGGTGACCGCCAACTCTCGAATGGTTTATGCCTTCTCACGCGACGGGGCCGTGCCCGGCTCTCAGTTCTGGCACAAGATCAACCCACGGACGCGGACTCCGACCAACTCGATCTGGTTCGCTGCCGTCGGGGCTTTCATCCTTGGCCTGCCATACCTGTGGAATCCCACCGCGTACTCCGCCGTGACATCGATCGCTGTTATCGGTCTCTACATCGCTTACGGAATCCCGATCCTCCTTCGTCGCTTGGCAGGGGCTCGGTTCCAGCAAGGTCCATGGAACCTACGGCAGTGGAGCGCTCCGGTTGGCTGGATCGCGGTGATCTGGATCGCATTCATCGCGATCCTGTTCATCCTCCCGCAGGCGGCTCCCGGCAACACGCTGACCACGTTCAACTACGCACCCGTTGCGGTAGGGGTAGTTTTGTTGTACTCGGCCGGCTACTGGTTCCTGTCTGCCAGGAATTGGTTCAAGGGACCGAAGGTTCAAGGAACGCAAGATGAGCTTGCCAAGATCGAAGCCGAACTCGCCGCCGCCGCCGGCTAGCCAGGAATCCGTGGAAGGCGACGGTCCGAGGATCGGCGTCACCGTCCACCCGCGGAGAGGCATGGCGTATTACGGGACCTACCGCCGCGCGGTGGTGGCAGCGGGTGCCGAGCCGATCGACCTCGTCCCTGGCACCAAAGCACTCCCTGACGTCGATGGGCTTCTCCTGCCCGGTGGCTGGGATGTCGACCCGTCCTTTTATGGAGAGAAACGCGATGAGAAGGTGGGCGAGACCGATCCTGAGCTCGACGAGACAGAGCTGGCGATGTTTCACCAGGCGCGCGAACGTGAGATCCCGGTGCTCGGCATCTGTCGCGGCCAGCAGGTGATCAACGTCGCGCTGGGCGGCTCGCTCGTCCAGCACCTGGAGGACCACGACGCCCGAGCGCTCGGCCGCAGCCACCTGGCTCACACCATCGAGGTCGACCCGTCATCAGAGCT
>CATPBO010000123.1 GCA_955652835.1 Candidatus Dormiibacterota bacterium | reverse complement strand
CGCGAGATCGACGAGACCTCCTGGACGCGGTTGTCATCGCTTCGCATGCGGCCGTGCATCAGCTGCAAGTAATCCACGAGGATCATGTCGATGTTGTGGCGCATCTTTGCCTGTCGAGCTTTGAGCAGAAGGGTCAGCTCGTCCATCACCGGAGTATCGTCGATGAAGATCGCTGCTTCGCCGAGCGGACCGAGAGCATTCGACACGCGATCGAACTCGGCCTCGGTCAAGAGACCTCGATGCATTCGCTGAGCATCGATCTGCGCTTGCTCCGTAAGCAATCGCTCAACGAGCTGTTCTTTCGACATCTCGAGGCTGAAGATCGCAACCGCCTTCTTCGCCTCCAATGAGGAGTGCAGAGCGATGTTTAGTGCGAGGGCCGTTTTTCCCATCGAGGGCCTACCCGCAACGATGATCAGGTCCGAGTCCTTGAACCCGCCCGTCATCCGGTCCAGGTCGTGGAATCCCGTCGGGATGCCGACGATGCCCTGGCCACTCTCCATCTGCAAAGAGATCCGCTCCATCGCGGGGCCGAGCAGGTCGTAGAGCTTCGACAGCTCGCGCTGGTCGCGATCGTCGGCGACCCCGAACACCAGCGACTGCGCCTGGTTGATCGCCTCCTCCGCCTCGACCGAGTCGTCGTAACCAAACCCGGCGATGTTCGAGCCGGCCGAGATCAGCCGGCGCTTGTATGCCTTCTCCTTGACGATGCGGCCGTAGTACTCGATGTTCGCGGCGGTCGGCACCGCGCCCTGCATCGACGCGAGCTGAGCACGGCCACCCACCCGGTCGAGCAAGCCCATCGTCTGGAGCTGCGCGGCAAGGGTCACGTTGTCGATCGGCTCACCCGCGGCGAACAGGTCAAGCGCTGCGCGGTAGATCTGGCCGTTGTTCTCCCGATAGAAGTCCTCGGGATGCAGGAACTGCAGGACCTTGGCGACAGAAAGCGGGTCGAGCAGCACCGACCCGATCACCGACATCTCAGCGTCGAGGTCGTGGGGTGGCACCCTCCCGGGAACGAGGGGGATCGTGGTTGCCACTACGAAGCTCTTACCGGTCCTGGGTGACGATCACGTTGACGTGGGCGTCCACGTCGCGGTGGAGCTTGAGCGAGACCTCGTGCTCGCCAAGCGTCTTGATCGGCTCCTTCATATCAATCTTGTGGCGGTCGATCTCCACGCGGTGCTGCGCCTTCAGCGCGGCCGCAACGTCTTGGTTCGTGATCGAGCCGAAAGCCTTGTCCTCGGCCCCCACCTTCAGCCGCACGACGACAGTCTTGTTGTTGATCTCATCCGCCAGGGCCTGCGCCTCGACGCGGTCTTTCGTCTCGCGCTTGACCGCGGCCTCTTTCAGCCTCTTCGCCTCCGCCTCGGCGCCCTTGCCCGCGAGCACCGCAAGCTTCCGGCGAAGCAGGAAGTTCCGACCGTAGCCGTCAGCCACCTCCTTAACGTCGCCGGCACGCCCGACGTTGTCGACATCCTTGGTCAGCATCACCTTCAATTCCGTTGGCCCTCCGATACCGATTGAAATTCGTCAGTGCGCCAGACCCGCGATCGGATCCGACCCATCATTCGCCCAGCGCTGTAGCGCGCGGCGCGCGCCGTGTCACGCACGTCTCGATCGAAAATGCTCTCCTTCGCCTTGATCGCGTCCTGGTGTTCTCGGCGCAGGTCCTCCGGGCACGCTTCGATGAAAGTCTCGACGGCGAGAATGCCCAGAGCGAGCATGTCGAACTCCCCGAGCACGGGAATCCACGCCGGGAAGTCGATCGGGCTGATGATCACGCCAAGTGCCGCCAGGAGCACCGCTTTCGGTGCGGCGGGCACGCGGTCGTCCCGCAACAGGCAATAGGCAAGCTTGCCGTGTCGCGGCACATCTATCAAGAGCGCTTTGGCGCGCGAAAAGACCGATGGCATGGGGGCCGCCACAGCCTACAGCTTTTCCATACCCACGGGAAAGCTACTTAACTGCGGTACGCAACGAAAGGGCGGCGATGTGTGAGCGGCAGGCTGCCGAAGGCAGCCGGTCTGGGGCCTCCCCCGCGACTCCGTCGCGGGGACCCCAAAGGTACGTGGCCTGAGGAGGAGCGCATCAAAGATGCGTGACTCCGAAAGGCCGGGCCCCCTAACGCCGGCATTCGGCGTCCAGAGCCGCTCAGACACGCCGCACTTTTCGGTGCGGACCGCTAGCCTTTCGCCGTGAGCTCGGCGGTTGTTGCGGCGGCACCGGTTCAGGGCCGCTTCGGGAATCTCAGACACATCGCCCTCAGCGCTTTCTGGTTCGGCAACTTCTTCCTGTGGCAGCCGCTGACCACCGTCGTCGTCCAGAGCCAGATCGACGAGGTGGTCCCCAAGGCGAACCAGGGCACCGCCATCGGCCTCGCAGTAAGCCTCGGCGGCCTCTTCGCGATGACCGTGCCCCCGATCATCGGTGCGCTTTCCGACCGCCTGTCAACGCCTTTCGGACGGCGGCGGCCGATCATGATCGGCGCGACACTGCTGGCGCTCCCAGGCCTGCTCGTGCTCGCCACGGCTCACAGCTACCTGCAGATCATGGTCGGCTACGCGATCGTCCAGTTCTTCTTCAACGCCGCCGGCGCGGCGTTCGCGGGCATCATCCCGGACGTCGTCCCGGCCCAGGACTTCGGCCGGGCGAGCGGCTTCCTGGCCACCATGGTGCAGCTCGGAAGCGGCGCGGGCCTCGCCGCCAACACCCTCTTTATCAGCCTCCACCAGGACCGGTGGGTCTATCTAGCGTTCGCCGTGGTCATGGTCCTGACTCTGATCCCCACGTCCCTAGCCGCTCGTGGTGAAGGGTCGCAGCCGCTACCATCCCGGCAGTCGAGGCCCCTCGGGGCGGCGATCCATGAATTCTTCAAACCCATGTTGGGTGGCGATTTCGCCTGGGTCATCTTCACCCGCTTTTTCGTCTCGGCGGGCATTACGGCGGTGGCCTACTACCTCCTCAACTTCTTCCGTGACGTCGTTGGGGTGGCTGAACCTGCCCAGTTCACCTCCCTCTGGTTTCTGGTCGTCCTCGCCGCCGCAATTCCGTTCGGGCTGATCGGCGGTTACTTCTCAGACCGCACCCACCGGCGGAAGATATTCGTCTTCGCCAGCGGCGGGTTCCAGGCCTTCGTCGCCCTGGTGTTCATCGTGTTCTTTCCCAGGGCGATTCCCCTGGTGTTCGCACTCGGAATCGCATATGGCATCGGATACGGGCTGTACTACGCCGTGGACTGGGCGCTGGCATGCGACACGCTGCCCGATCGCGCCAGCAGCGCCAAGGACATGGGCCTCTTCCATATTGCACTGACGCTGCCGCAGACCGTGGTTCCTTTCATCGCGGGACCCGCCCTCGACCACTTCAACAGCGTGTCGCCAAACTCCGGTTACCGGGTGGTGTTCGCGAGCGCGATCGTGCTGCTGCTGATCGGCACTGTGTTCACGAGCCGAATCAAGTCGGTTCGCTGATCGCCAAGCAACAAACGAGGCGGCGCCTGCAGCGGACACCGCCTCGACCGGTCCCCACCGGGTGACACGCTACTGGTTTTCTGCGCCGCTTTACGGCCGTTGCCTACTTGTGGAGGCCAACCTTTGCGTGGGCTGTCGGTGGTTCCCGGACGCTGGAGCAAACTTGCGACGGACCGGCGACATTGTCAAGGGGTTTGTTTTCCCGAGAGGATGATGGCGCACCTCATTTGTATTAGGCGAGTGGCACAATCACACTCGGGAGATCGAAATGAGTGAAACACGGGTTCAGCTGAGTTACGTGCACGGTGCCAGCGATGTCCCGCTGCTGGGTGAGACGATCTTCCAGAACCTGCGGCGCACCGCCGCGCAGCTCGGCGATCGCGAGGCCCTGGTCGTCATGCACCAGAACCACCGCTTCACCTATGGCGAGCTCGTGGCCGAATGCGAGCTCGTCGCACGAGGCCTGCTCTCGCGCGGGGTGAAGACAGGCGATCGAGTCGGGATCTGGTCACCCAACCGCCTTGAATGGGTCGTGACCCAGTACGCGACCGCCGCTATCGGCTCGATCCTCGTCAACATCAATCCTGCTTATCGGACCTCCGAGCTCGAATACGTGCTCAATCAGTCGGGCGTCAGTTTTCTCATCCTCTCCGCTCGTTTCCGCCAGGCGGATTACGCGGCGATGCTGGCCGAGGTGAAGGGACGGTGTCCCGGCTTGAGAGAGGCGCTCGTAATGGAAGACGGTTGGGAGGCGCTCAAGCGTGACGCCTCGAAGACGAGTGAAGCGGAGCTGCACGAGCTCGAGGACTCACTGCAGTTCGACGATCCGATCAACATCCAGTACACCTCAGGCACGACCGGCTTCCCGAAGGGAGCGACTCTCACCCACCACAACATCCTCAACAACGGTTTCTTCATTGGCGAAACGCTGAACTACAGCGAGCACGATCGTGTGTGCATCCCGGTTCCCTTCTATCACTGCTTCGGCATGGTGCTCGGCAACCTCGCCTGCACGACGCACGGCGCGACCATGGTCATTCCGGCCGAGGCGTTCGACCCGTTGGTCAGCATGGAGACGGTGCAGAAAGAGCGCTGCACCTCGCTTTACGGCGTGCCGACGATGTTCATTGCCGAGCTCGAGCACAAGCAGTTCAAGGAGTTTGACTTCAGCTCGCTGCGCACCGGCATCATGGCGGGCTCGCCGTGCCCGGTCGAGGTCATGAAAAAGGTCCAGACGGAGATGCACATCCCGGAGATGACGATCTGCTACGGCATGACCGAAACCTCGCCGGTCTCGACCCAGTGCGCGACTGACGACCCGCTCGAGCGGCGTGTGTCCACCGTCGGTCGTGTTCACCCGCACGTCGAGATCAAGATCGTCGAGCCGAGCACCGGCGCGGTTGTGCCGCGGGGCATGCCGGGCGAGCTGTGCAGTCGCGGGTACATGGTCATGCTCGGCTACTGGAACAACGACGAAGCCACCCATCAGGCAATCGACCCAGCACGTTGGATGCACACCGGCGACCTGGCGACGATTGACGCTGACGGCTACGTCAACATCGTCGGCCGGATCAAGGACATGATCATTCGCGGCGGCGAGAACATCTATCCGCGCGAGGTTGAGGAGTTCCTGTACAGCCACCCTGATATCGCCGACGTGCAGGTGATCGGCGTGCCATCAGAGAAATACGGCGAGGAGGTCATGGCCTGGGTCAAGCTGCGTGATGGCGGCGCGGCCACCGGCGACGAGCTGGCCGCGTGGTGCAAGGGCAAGATCGCGTCCTACAAGATCCCCCGCCACTGGAAGTTCGTCGACTCGTTTCCGATGACCGTCACGGGCAAGGTCCAAAAGTTCGTCATGCGCCAGCAGAGCGTCGAGGAGCTCGGTCTGGGTG
>CATPBO010000122.1 GCA_955652835.1 Candidatus Dormiibacterota bacterium | reverse complement strand
GACACATTCGACTTCGCGTTGTCCAACACCAGGTCGGTCTCAGTGCCGCCAAAGCCGGCCTTGGCGCCCGCGCAGCGGTCGCGCAAGCTCGTGCTGGTCGCTTCGTGGATCACGCACAGCAGGTGCTTACCACCATCCGCTTTGAGACGGACGCCCGCCTGCTGGCCGGCTGCTGATTCCGGCTGGCCGACGCACGTGAGCGCGCCGGAATACGCGATGTAGCTCTGGCCGCTCGACGTGTTGCCGCAGTTGTTGATCAGGATCAAAGGAATGCCTCCGCTCGCGGCCTGCTTCGCGCAGTCGAGCACCGTCTGGCTGTGCGGAGACACGACCAGCCCATCCGGCTTCGCGGTCACGGCCGCGCTGATGAACTGGCACTCCTGCGTGTCGTCGTTGTTGCTGCCCTGGTAGTTGACGGAGACACCAAGATCCGTCGCCGCCTGCTTCTGTCCGTTCTGAACCACCGTCCAGAACGTGCCGTTGTCGCCGTGCGTGACGAAGTAGAACTTCAGGCTCGAACCCCCCGCCGCCGCTGGTGAGTTGCTCGAGCCCGTCGAGCCGCTGCTGCAGGCGGCCACGAACATGAGCACGGTTGCCAGCCCGATGACTCCACGTGTCCGACTCATCGCTTCAATCCTCCTTCGATGTGGTGACCTGCTGCTTGGCGCTGAACAATTTGACGAAAGTATTCAAGGCTCTGCCGGGCTGCCTTGAGTGGACCTCGGGCCGGCTCGGGCTCAGCAGTAAGCGCCGTGTCCTGCTCGAGCACGTACCAGCCCTGATATCCGGCGTCCTGCAGCCGGCCGAGAATGCCCTCGATGTCCAGGTCTCCCTGGCCCAAAGGCCGGTAAAGGCCCGCCGCCACTGCCTGGGCATATGACAGATCGCCGGGCCGGATGCGCTCGGCAAGCTGCGCATCAAGGTCTTTGAGATGGACGTGGCTCACCCGGCCGGCGGCTTCTCGCGCGATCTCGGCGGGATCGACCCCTCCGAGGAAGAGGTGTCCCGTGTCCAGGCAAAGTTCTGTCGACGTCCTTTCCAGCAGGGTTTCAACATCCTCCTTTCGAGCAACGGCCGTTCCCGCATGCGGATGTAACGCGACCCGAAGGCCGTGGGCCGACGCGATCTCCTCGGCAGCTGCCAGCGCCTCGGCCAGGGCGATCCAGCCAGTGCCGGAAAGGCGCTCGCTGCGATCGTAGCTCTGACCCGGCAGCGCCGCCGCCAAGACAAGGACCTCGGCGCCTGACGCTGCGAGCACGCCGGCTTCCTTCTTGATTTCGTCGTTCGCGGGGCGGTTGCGATCGTGGAGGACGGCGGCAAGAAAGCCCGCAACCAATCGCAGACCGTGGCGATCCAGTAGTGCACTGCGCGCCGGCGCGTCTTCTGGCAGGTAGCCCGGCGGCCCCAGCTCGGTCGCGCTTAGTCCCACCTCTTTCATCTCGGCGAACACCCGGTCGGGCGACATCCGGTAGCCCCAACCGGGCAGCTCACTGACCCCCCACGAGATTGGCGCCCCTGCGACTTTGAATCCCCACGAACTCGGAGGCTTCGCAGTGAGTTCGCGGGGACCCCTAGTCATCCGACCTCCTGTACATGGACGGGGCGGTGCTCTCTCAGGGAGCGGTCGGCGGCCAGTGCCACCGCGAGCGCCTGGCGAGCTTCGTCCACCGTGCATGCGCTCTCAGTGCCCTCCGTGACGGCTTCGAGAAAGCCATGCAGCTCCGCGCGATAGGCCGGCTCGAATCGGTCGAGGAAATCTTCGTATCCCGGTTTGCGGGGCGGCTCGACCCCGGGCTCGAGCGAACGGAGCGGGGTGCGCTCGTCCCATCCAACCACCACGCTGTCGCGCAAACCGAAAAGCTCCATCCGGACGTCATAGCCTCGAGGGTCGTTCCTCGTGGCGCTCACCAAGCCGAGGATCCCGCCCTCAAAACGCACCAGGGCACAGGCGGCGTCGACGTCTTCATACCGCGCGAAGAGGGATGCGTTGGCCTCGCCGTCGGCAAAGACCTCCACCACCGGCCGGCCGACGACCCAGGAACCGATGTCGAAGTCGTGGATGGCCAGATCACGCCAGATCCCGCCCGACGTGTCGATGTACGCCTCGGGCGGCGGAGCAGGATCATGGGTCGCCAGCCGAACCACGTGAACATCGCCGAGGGCGCCTGACCGAACCGCGTCCTTGGCCGCTCGGTAGCCGGCATCGAACCGCCGCTGGAAGCCGATCTGGACGAAGATGCGCGTCCGCCTCACGTGCTCGATGACGGCGTCGGTGGCCGCAAGGTCGAGCGCGATCGGCTTCTCGCAGAATGCGGGAACGGAGGCGTCCGCCGCCATGTGCAGCAGCTCTGCATGCGCAGGTGTAGCGGCTGCGATGACAAGCGCGTCAACGCCGGAGCCAAGTAGCGCCTGTGGGCTTTCCGACTGGTTCGCCTGGACCGCGCTCGCCACGCTGGCCGCCCGGGCCTGATCCGCATCCACGATGGTCAGCCGCGACACCAGCGGGCTGGCTTTCAGGCTCCGCGCGTGAAGGGCTCCGATCCTTCCGGCGCCCACCAAACCAACGTGCAACCGCAACCCTCCCCCCGACTAAATTGGGAACGTTCCCACGGGAACGTTCCCGCAAGTATAATCCGCCCGGGACCCATGTCAAGATCGAACGTTGAGCGGCGTGGCGCCGGCGCAGCTTCCAAGCCGTCGCGTCACGCCACGATCATCGATGTCGCAGGCAAGGCGGGCGTCTCGAAGTCGGTGGTTTCGCGGGTCATGCGCGGCGAAGCCTCCGTCAGCCCCTCGAGCCGCGCCGCGGTGATGGCGGCGGCCGAAGAGCTGGGCTACCGCGCGAATGCCGTGGCCAGGAGCCTCGTCCAGCGTCGCACCTACAACGTCGGCGTGATGGTCTCCGACCTGCACAACATCTTCTTCGCCGAGGTCCTCGACGGACTCAATGCGGCGGCCGCCGAACGCGGTTACCGGACCTTGATCACGACCGGCAACCGGGATCCGGTCGCAGAGGAGCGGGCGCTCGAGCAGCTACTCGAGCTGCGTGCCGATGGGGTGGTCCTGGCCGGGGCAAGGCTGGAGGCGAAGGTCGTTGGCGCCGCGGCGCGGGCCGTACCGATCGCCCTCGTTGGCAGCGATCTTCGCCTGCCAGGGGTCGACGTCGTCGTCGACGACGACTTTCGCGGAGCGGTGCTGGCGGTTGAGCACCTTGCGGGGCTGGGCCACCGCGACATCGCATTGATCGACGGCGGCCAGGGCGCCGGGGCCGCCGAGCGGCGCTCCGGCTACCGTGCAGCAATGGCCGGCGCCGGGCTGACTCCCCGCATCCGCATCGAGCCCGGCGATTTCACGGAGGGCGGTGGATACGAGGGAGCGCGCCGGCTGCTGAGCGGCCCGCGGCTACCGACGGCAATTTTCGCGAGCAACGACCAGTCGGCGGTGGGGGCGCTCGACGCCATCAACGAGGCAGGTCTACGAGTGCCGCAGGACGTTTCGCTGATGGGTTACGACAACACTGCGCTGGCAGCGCTCCGCCACATCTCGCTGACGACTATTCACCAGCCGCGGAACCAGATCGGCAAGATGGCGATGAAGGCGGTTCTGCGCCGGATCGAGCACCCTGGGTCGCCCGCCCGGCGGCATGTGCTGGCTCCAAAGCTGATCGTGCGCGACACCACCGCCCGACTTCCGTCTCGCCGAATGGCCTAACCGATGATCGCATCCCTCTCGGACACCCTCGAGCGTGTGTCGACGAAGACTGCCGCGATCACAGAGGCGAGCAAGGCGGCAGCGGCATACACGTAGAAGGCGGCCTGGATTCCCGCCAGCGACCAGGCGATGCCACCCAGGATCGGACCGATTGTCACGCCGACGTTTTCGAACTCTCCGAACAGGCCCATGAAGAAAGCGTGCCTGCGGCGAGGCATCGACTCGGCGATCCACGCGGTTGCCGCTGGCCAGATGAGCGAAGCTCCCAGCGCGCGAACGGCAGCTCCGGCGATGACCTGCGCGAAGGTGCCGGACGTCGAATAGATGACGAATCCGATCGCTGTCACGATGCCGCCAGCGATCATCGTGGGCTTGCGACCCCAGCGGTCCGATGCATTTCCGCCTGGGACAAGCAGCACGCCCCCGATCAAACCGACGGCGAGCATCGCCGTCCCGGCGCTCGCTGCGGAGAGCTGAAGATGAGTGGTGACCAGGAGCGGCAGCAAAGCAAGCTCCCCTCCCGCGCCGACCTGGAACAACAGCACCAGGGACGCGGTGACCGCCAGGACCCGCAGCACGCCGCCCCCGGCCCGTGACTCCTCCTCCCGCGCCGCATCGTCTGCCGTCCACGGTCCGCGGTGCGCGACGTGCGAGTAGCCCCTGAAGACCCATACCGCGAGCAAACCCGACACGATCGGGAGGAAAGCCCCAGCCAGCATCACGCTGCGGATCGGGAAGCGGTCGATCAGCTGCCCTCCCGCTCCCGCGCCTACCGCCTCGGCGACGACCCACGACGCCGACAGCAGGGCGAGCCCGGTGGCGCGAAGACGGCTGCGAAGCGCAGTCCCAAGGTACGAGCGCGCGATGGGGCCGACCGCGACCATCATCCCCGACGCGAGCAGGTAGCTGACTGCAATCAGGAAGATCGAGTTGACGCTGGCCAGGAGGACGATGCAGGCGGCATAGAGAAGCTGTGAGGCGATAAGCGGAGCTCGGTAGCCGGCGCGGTCCGCGAGGACGCCCCAAAACCATTCGAAAGCGAACATCCCGAAGCCGAACATCGACAGCGTCAGACCAATCTCGTTCGGGCTTGCGCGGAGCTGGCGCAGTTCGAGCGGCAAACAGATCTGGAGCAGTCCGGTGGCAAGCGTGGAAAAGGTCAAGACGGCGACCAGGGCGCCGCTCCTGCTTCGTATCAGAGGCTCGGTAATGGCCGGCATACGATAGGTCAATCCTCGAAGAGCTCATGCCCTTCCCCATCCTCAACACGGCGATGGCGACACAATTGCGTCGGCGTGAATGAGGTTGCTAGTGCTCCGCAAATTGGGTTGGTGACGGAGGCGTTTGCAGACCGGCCGCTGGTCGAAGTCATGGATTGGCTGGTGCAGAAGGCTCCGCTTGTCACCGAGCTCGAGATCGGCACCGGCGGCTACGCACCGACTGGACACTGCGACATGCCACACCTGCTCCGCGATGCGGCGGCACGAAAGGCGTGGCTGGGAGAAATCGCCGCCCGCGGACTGAGGATCGCCGCCCTCAACGTATGGGGCAACCCGCTGCATCCGGACCCGGCCGTGGCCAAGAAGCACGACTCCGACCTGCGCGACACAATCCGGCTGGCCGCGATGCTAGGCGTCGATCGGGTGGTCGCGCTCGCCGGTTGTCCGCCCGGCGCGCCGACTGACAAGACACCGCATTTCG
>CATPBO010000121.1 GCA_955652835.1 Candidatus Dormiibacterota bacterium | reverse complement strand
TTCTTGACCTCGGTGTAGAGATCGAGAGCGAATGACCCGAGCTCCCGGCCCCACCCGCTCTGCTTGAACCCGCCCCACGGCGTCGCCGGATCGACCACGTTGTAGCAGTTCACATAGACGGTCCCCGCCTGCAACGCGTGCGCCACGCGATGCGCGCGCCTGATGTCGCTCGTCCACACGCCGGCGACGAGCCCGTAGATGCTGTCATTCGCTTTCGCGACCAGGTCTTCCTCATCGGAGAACGGGATCGCGGCGAGGACCGGTCCGAAGATCTCCTCCTGCGCAATCCGCATCGTGCCGTCCACGTCGGCAAACACGGTCGGCTTCACGAAGTAACCGCCGCCCATACCCTCCGCACGGCCACCGCCCGTGACCAGCCGAGCCCCCTCCTTGTTGCCGACACTGATGTAGCCGAGAACCCGCTCCATCTGCGTCTTCGAAACCAGTGGCCCCATCTGCGTCATGGGATCGATGCCCGGGCCCATCTGCAGGTCGCCGACCGTCCTGGTCAGCTCCTCAACGGTCTGGTCATAGACCTTTTCCTGGACGTACAAACGCGACCCGGCCGAACAGACCTGGCCCTGGTTGAAGAAGATGCCCAGAAACGCGCCCGAGACGGCCCGGGCGAGGTCGGCGTCGGCGAACACGATGTTCGGCGACTTCCCTCCGAGCTCGAGACTCACGCGCTTGAGGTTGCTCTCAGCAGAAGCCTTGGCGATGAGCTTGCCGACCTCGGTCGAACCGGTGAAAGCAATCTTGTCGACGCCTGGATGCGCCGCCAGCCGCGCGCCGGCCGTCTCGCCAAAACCGGGCACGACGTTGAACACTCCAGCCGGAATCTCTGCCTCTTGCAGGATCTCGGCCAGCAACAGCGCGCTCAGCGGCGTTTCTTCAGACGGCTTCAGCACGACCGTGTTCCCGCATGCGAGCGCCGGTGCGACCTTCCAGCTCGCCATCATCAGCGGAAAGTTCCACGGGATGATCTGACCCACCACGCCCACCGGCTGACGCAGGGTGTAGCTGAGGTACGTGCCGGGGAACGAAACTTGCTGCGTCCCGCCGTCCAGCTTCGTCACCCAGCCCGCGTAGTACCGGAACGTGGCGGCCGACAGCGGGACGTCGAAAAGAAGCATCTCGTTGATCGGCTTCCCGTTGTCCAGGCTGTCGAGCTGCGCGAACTCGTCAGCCCGCTCCTCGATCAGGTCGCCCGCGCGCCACAGGGCCTTGGCCCGCTCGGCCGGCGGTAGGTTGCGCCACACACCACTTTCGTGTGCCTTGCGGGCGGCGGCCACGGCGCGATCGATGTCCTCGGCGCTTCCCTCTGCGACCTGGGCGAGAACCTCGCCCGTGGAAGGGTCGATGGTCGCAAACGTCTTGCCCGAGGCCGACTCCACCCATTTCCCGCCGATGAACAGCTTTTTGGGTTGGTCCTTCAGAAAGCGCGCGACTTCCAGCCCCTCGGCGACAGCCATGCCCGCATCCTACGCTGCCCTAGAGCTCCGGCAGGTTCTCCACGATCGCCTCCTGCCTGGTGCGGGCGATGACGACGACGGCCTCCTCGTCGGAGTGCGCATTGGACTCGACGTGGTGGACGAACGGCGGGATATAGATGTAGTCGCCGGGCTTGGTCCCGACACGCATCTCACGCCCGCCTTCTGAATAGATGAACTCTGGATGGCCAGCCACCACGTAGATCCCGGTCTCGCTCTCGCCGTGGTGGTGCGGCCCCGATGCAACGCGCGGCGCGACGTGCGTCTCGCCCATCCAGATCGCGCGGCTCCCCACCGTGTCGCCAGACAGGGCCGCGAATCGGGTCATGCCGGCGGTCTGCGCGGTGCCCGAGGTGCAGTCCTCGGACGGAACGTGGAACAGCTTGGAGGCCTCTCCCATCCGGCCGAATGTTAGCTTGGCCTTTACATGCTTGACCGTGCCGGGCACTGGGGGATCCTACCGGCCTATCACGGTTGGCAGGGCGACCTGGTTGAGACTCCTCCCGCGACCCGCGACGCGATCCTCGCCGCGATGGGCGCCACCTCGGATCGTCCCCCTCGGGTAAGACGCCCCAAGCTCCCCAACGAGCCCTGCGCCCCGCCTCCCGAACGCTCCTGGGGCTGGGCCATCCAGCTGTATGCGTTGCGTTCGCAACAGAGCTGGGGCATCGGCGACCTCGCCGACCTGAGACGCCTCGGCCGCTGGTCACGCAGTCGCGGCGCGTCGATCATGCTGCTCAACCCGCTTGGCGCCCAGACCCCGACCCTGCCGTACCAGCCTTCGCCCTACTACGCATCGTCGAGACGCTTTCGCAACGTTCTCTACCTGCGGATCGAGGAAATAGAAGGCGCCGAACAATGTGAAGTGGCGCTCCAACCAGTGCGCGCCGCGGCCCAAGCGCTTAACCAACAGCGCCTCATCGACTACGACAAGGTCTTCGAGCTCAAAACGAAAGCGCTCGAGCTCATCTTCGATGCGGCGCCCGAGCCGCAGGGATTGGCCGCATTCGTGCGCCGCCACGGCGCCCCACTGCGCGACTTCGCAACCTTCAACGCGATCACCGAAGAGCGCGGTCCAGCCTGGCGGAGCTGGCCAGGCTACCTTCGCCGAGCGGGCACCGATGCGATCGAGCCCAGCCGCCGCCGACTCGCGGGCAGGATCGCCTTTCACGAGTGGCAGCAGTTCCACATCGACCGCCAGTTGGCCAGGGCCGCCCGTGAGATCGGCATCGTCACCGACGTGCCCATCGGCTTCGCCTCCGACAGCTTCGACGCGTGGCGATGGCAGGACCTGCTGGCCCCCGACATGCGCGTCGGCGCGCCTCCGGACGAGTTTTTCCGCGACGGCCAGGACTGGGGATGTCCTGCGTTCAACCCATGGAAGCTCAGCGACGCGCGGTGGGAACCGTTCGTGGAAGCCATCCGCAGCGCCGCCGCCCATTCGGCCGGCGTCCGCCTGGACCACGTGATGGGGCTCTTCCGGCTGTTCTGGATCCCTGACGGCATGACAGCGGCCCAAGGCGCCTACGTCCGGTATCCGGCCACGACGTTGCTGGCGCTCCTGGCCAACGAAAGCCGGCGCGCCAACGCGTTTGTCGTCGGCGAGGACCTCGGCCTGGTCCCGCCGACGGTTCGCAAGCACCTAAGACGGCGCGGATCACTCTCTTATCGGTTGCTCTGGTTCGAGAGCTCCGAGCCCATGAGCTGGCCGCGCGACGCGGTCGCAGCGGTGGGTACCCACGACCTGCCTACAGTGGCCGGCATCTGGACCAGGCGCGAGCCAGAGCATCGCCTCCACCACCTGCGGGACAAGCTGGTGAGCATGACCGGCCTTCCGGACGAAACCGCGCCGGTTGACGTCGCGGTGGCGGCTTATACGGCGCTGGCCCGAGGACGCCCGCGCATCGTGCTTGCGTCGCTCGAGGATGCGCTCGGCGTCGTGGAACGGCCCAACGTCCCGGGAACGACCACCGAATTTCCAAACTGGCGGCTCGCGCTCCCCAGCTCGCTTGAGGAAATCGAAGGAGCTGACGGCGTGAATCGGATCGCGGACGCGATGAACGCTGCCGGCCGGTCGGCTAACCTCTCGCACGCATGACCTTCAGAGCGGTCGCCACGGTCGGCAACGGCAGGGTGCTCGCGAAATTTGGCGTCGGCGGGCGCCTGGTGAGCCTGAGAGGTCCGCATCTCGACCACGAGCTGCTCGACGAGCCGGTGGACGCGGTGCTTCCAGCGGTCGACGGGCGCCGGCGCCGCGTTGGAGGGCGCGATTGGAAGCACCACCTCGCGTACGTGCGCGGCACGAACGTGCTGCGCGTGCAGTCAACTCACTCGAGCGGCCTCAAGCTGGAGCGGCGCCTGGCCGCCATCGGCGAGAGCTTGCGGTCGGCGCTCCGTTCCAATGGGGACGCCGAGGTGGTATGGGAGCGCGGACTCGATGAAATCCTGCCGCAGGCGGGAGTGCGTTTCGACGGGGTGTGGCCTGAGGAATTCGATCCTCCCCCGCTGGGCGGCGCCACGCGGGCGGCGCTGGTGGCTCGTGTCCCCGACCTGGGGGATCGCGCGGCGGTCACGGAGCTGTATGCGCGGAGCGTTCTGCTGATCGCGCAGCACCACGATCGGTCGGGCGCGTTTGCCGCCGCCCGGGGCGACGACGTCCTGCTGGCCCACGCGCTCGACGTTTGTGGCGAGCGCGGCGCGGCCAGGGCTTTCTTCGAATTGGCACACGACAAGGAGCGCCACGATCCGCACCTGGCCTGGGCTCTCGAGCGTCACTTGCGCCGGTCGCAAAGCCCGGCCCTGCGCGAGTGGCTGGAGGAACTTCAATCGACCGCCATCCTGCTGCGACCACCACAGCCGCCCGCAGGCACGGCCGCGACCCTATGGACTGCGTGGCAGCTCGCTGTAGACAGTCGCCGCGACGAAGCGATCGCCCTCCTTCAAACAGCGGTGGTCAAACGATCGCCAATCGGTTTGTTTCTCGCGGGCACCGGCATCGACCTGCGCGCTCACGCGCTGCTGCTGCTCTCGGTCAACGCGTTGATCCCGTCCGCTGCTAGTGGCGAGGACGGCTTCTTCGAGCACCAGGCGACGGTTCAAAAGACACGGCATGCTCGCGCTCTTTACGCGGGCGCTTTCCATCCCGGCATGCCCGAACCCGCCGAGACCGTCCTCGTCGCAGAGGTGCGTCCGGATCTCGACGTCTCGAAGATCACGCTGGATAAGACTGGCAATCACGCCGAAGAACTCGCGGCTCTCCGCACACAACCCGGCGGCCCGGCTCGATGGAGCGGTCCCGTCCCGCCAACCGCGGCGGGTGAAGTTTCCCGCTATCGGATCCGCGTCCACCTGCGCGATCCCGGCGCGACTCCCATGTGGGCTTCCGATTCAGATCCAAGACCAGGCGGTCAGGAGTTCGCGTTCGAGGCCGCTCCACCTCCTCCGCCGGATTGGGTGCACGACGGGTTGTGCTACCAGGTCATGGTCGACCGGTTCGCCCGACCCGGAGAGGGCCTGCCCCGGCCAGGCGATTCCACGGCTCTGTACGGCGGAACCCTGGACGGCGTCAGGGAGCACATCGACCACATCGCAGGGCTCGGCTGCAACGTGCTCTGGCTCAGCCCGGTGCACAGGAGTCCTTCGCATCACGGCTATGACTACGAAGACTTCCTGGAGGTGGAGCCTCGCTACGGCGGCAACGCTGCGCTCGTTCGCCTCGTGGAGTCGGCGCACAGCCGCGGCATGCGCGTGCTGCTTGACTTCGTGCCCAATCACACGGGTCGCGGGCATCACCTCTTCCGCGACGCGATCAAGAAGGACGGCGACGCCGCAAGTTATTACCGGTTCTGGCAGTGGCCTCACTACTACCGCTGCTTTGAGGATGTCATCACGCTGCCCGAGCTCGACACGGGCAGCCACCACGTGCAGCAGCACCTTGTGCGAGCCGCTCAGCACTGGTTGACCGCGTATGGCGTCGATGGCGTTCGATGCGACCACGTGGCCGGTGTCGATCCTGCCTTTTGGGTCGAGCTCCGGCGCGGCCTGCGCGAAGTCAAGGCCGATCCTCTCATCCTCGGCGAGGCCACCGGCGTGCCGGAGTGGCTGGCGCGCTATGCCGGTCGTATCGACGCGATATTCGATTTCGACCTCGCGTACTACGCGCGGCAGGCTCTGGCGCGTGGCCGGATGGACGCGTCCAGCTTTGCGAGCTGGCTGGACGAGCACGACAGTGCATACCCAGGCATGGTGCTTGCGACTCTTCTCGACAACCACGATATGAACCGCTTCCTGTGGATGGCGAACGGAAGCACCGACCGGCTCAAGCTGGCCGCGACACTGTTGCTGACTTTGCCCGGAATGCCGGTCATCTACTACGGCACGGAAGTGGGCGTGAGCCAGCGCCAAGACTGCGCGATCGAAAACGCCGAGGCGCGCCTCCCAATGTTGTGGGGCGCCGACCAGGACGAGGATCTTCTAGGTCATTTCCGGCTGCTGGGCCGCATGCGTCGCGAATCGATCGCGCTGCGTCGCGGTGCAAGACGAACGGTGCTGGCCGACCCAGAGGTCTTCGCGTACGAGCGGAGTGCAGGCGACGAGACGGTGTTGGTGGCTCTCAACTTCAGCGAGCAGCGGCAGACCCGCGAGGTGCGGGGACGAGCTGAGCAGATCGAGCTCGAGCCGCTCGGGTCGGCAATCGTGCCGATCGGCACGAGAGGCGGGCTCGCGGTCTCCGGCACAGGAGCCTAGTACGATCAGGGCATGATCTCGCGCTCGAAGCTCACTGGAACCGAGCTCGAGTTCTACCCGCTCAGCTCGCTATCGAAGGCCGGAATGCACGACCCGTCCGGCCTTCCGATGACCGTCAAGGTGCTGCTCGAAGGACTCGTACGCCTGGCCGAAGCAGGCACGACCGCAGAGGAAAACGTCCAGGCCCTCGCGTCCTGGCCTGCACCTCCGTCGAAGGACACCGAGCTTCCATTCCTCCCCGCGCGCGTCCTCATGCAGGACTTCACTGGCGTGCCCGCGGTCGTCGACCTCGCGGCTATGCGCTCAGCGATGAAGCGGGCAGGCAAGGATGCCGGCAAGGTCGATCCGCTCGTCCCCGTCGACCTGATCATCGATCACTCCGTGCAGGTCGACTCCTTCGGATTCCGCGATGCGTACACGCGCAACATCCAGAAAGAGATTGAGCGCAATCACGAGCGCTATGCGCTGCTGCGCTGGGCACAGCAAGCGTTCAACAACTTTTCGCTCGTGCCTCCCGGCATGGGCATCTGTCACCAGGTGAACCTCGAGTACATCGCGAAGGTCGTGCAGGTGCGCGAACTCGGCGGTCGAAAAGTCGCGATACCGGACACGCTCATGGGCACCGACTCGCATACAACTATGGTCAACGGGCTTGGCGTGCTGGGATGGGGCGTTGGCGGGATCGAGGCGGAGGCTGCGATGCTCGGCCAGCCGGCGTACCTCCCCACCCCGATCGTCGTCGGCGTGCGGTTCCACGGCGCGCTGCCCGCGGGATCGACCGCGACCGACCTCGTGCTGACGCTCACCGAGATGCTGCGGAAGCACGGCGTGGTCGAAAAGTTCGTCGAGTTCTGCGGCGACGGCCTGTCGAGCCTCTCGGTCCCGGACCGAGCCACCTTGAGCAACATGTGTCCGGAGTACGGCGCCACCTCGGCGCTCTTCCCAGTCGATGCGCAGACGCTGCGCTACCTGGATGTCACGGGCCGGAGTCGCGAGCAGATCGACCTGGTCGAGAGATACACGAAAGAACAAGGGCTATTCCGCAAGGACGGCGAGCCGACACCGAAATTCAGCGAGCTACTGGAGCTTGATCTCGACAAGGTCGAGCCGAGCCTGGCTGGACCCAAGCGGCCGCAGGACCGCGCGCCGCTGCCAAAGGTTTGGGAAAGCTTCACTTCTGCGTTCGGCAACGGGCCGCAGCCAAGCCCCGACTCGCTCGGACGCCTCGCCGACGAGGGCGGCCCCGTCAACGGCCGCGCGGCAACCGCGGTGGCGGCCAAGCCGGTCGCCAAGCTGGAGAACGGATGCGTCGTGATCGCCGCCATCACGAGCTGCACCAACACTTCGAACCCATCGGTGATGGTGGCCGCAGGGCTGCTCGCGAAGAAAGCCGTCGAGCTCGGCCTGGAAGTGCGCCCATATGTAAAGACGAGCCTCGCACCGGGCTCGCGTGTGGTCACCGACTACCTACAGACCGCGGGCCTTATGGAGCCGCTCGAGAAGCTCGGCTTCTTCCTGGTCGGCTACGGATGCACCACGTGCATCGGCAACTCCGGCCCCCTGGCGAGTCCTGAGATAGAGGCTGCTGTCACCGCGGAAGACCTCAGCGTGGTCGCCGTACTTTCCGGTAACCGAAACTTCGAGTCCCGCATACATCCACTGGTCAAGGCGAGCTACCTCGGATCGCCGCCGCTTGTGGTTGCGTACGCGCTAGCGGGCACGGTCCATATCGACCTGACAAAGGATCCTCTCGGTCACACCAAGGACGGAAAGCCCGTGATGCTTTCGGAGTTGTGGCCATCGCAGGAAGAGGTCAACTCGGTGGTCCAGCAATGCGTCCAGCAGGAGATGTTCAAGCGCGAGTACTCGCGAATCTTCGAGGGCGACGAGCACTGGAAGACGATGTCGGCCCCTACCGGCCCCATCTTCCAGTGGGACGACAAGTCCACCTACGTCAAGGAGCCCCCATACTTCGAGGACTTCGGTCCACAACCAAAACCGCTGACGAATGTCGAGAACGCGCGCGTGCTTGCCTGGCTCGGCGACTCGGTGACCACAGACCATATCTCGCCGGCCGGCGCGATCCCACCGGACAGCCCCGCAGGCAAATATTTGATTGAGCATGGCGTCCAGCGCCCTGAGTTCAACAGCTTCGGCGCCAGGCGCGGCAACCACGAGGTGATGGTCCGTGGCACCTTTGGCAACATCCGGCTGCGCAATAAGCTCGTCGAGCGAGAGGGCTACTGGACGCGCCACCTTCCCGATGGAGCTGAGCTGACGATCTTCGACGCCTCGGAGCGCTACCGGTCTGAAGGCGTTCCGGTAATCGTAGTAGCGGGCAAGGAATACGGTTCTGGCTCCTCTCGCGACTGGGCGGCCAAAGGCCCGCTGCTGCAAGGCGTGCGCGTCGTGATCGCCGAAAGCTTCGAGAGAATCCATCGCTCCAACCTCGTCGGGATGGGCATTCTGCCCCTCGAGTTCGCGCGCGGCGAAAACCTCCAGTCGCACGGCCTGACAGGTCGCGAACGATTCACAATCAAGGGGATTGATTCGATCAAGCCCGGCCAGCAGGTCGACGTCGACGCTGTCGCCGACGACGGCAAGAAGACCACGTTCAAGACTCACACGCGCGTCGACAACGACACCGAGGTCGGGTACATGCACAACGGCGGCGTCCTGCCGCTGGTCCTACGCGAACTGATCGCCAAGGCTTGATGGCGCGGGAGGCAATCGCCAACCGGCCGCGAGTCGCCAGTGCCCTGGTAGCAACGGCGCTAGGGGCCCTGGCTGTCGGCGCGATCGCTATCGGCGCGGTGGCCATCGGCCGGCTGATGATCGGGAGAGCGCAGGTCAAGCACCTGGAGATCGATGAGCTCGTGGTGCACAAGCTCACACTTCCCGAATCGGATCCAAAGGACGGCGCCCCGACCTGATCCTTAGGCTCTAGCGATGGGTCTGCTCGGCATCTTGTTGACAATGCTGGGCGTCGGCGTGGCCGCCCTCCTGGTCTGGCTGATCGTGCGGCAAACCACTCGCAAGCGCAGGCTGATCGGGCTTGTGCTGCTGGCCGTCTGGCTGGCGATCAGCGTCCCGATCATGTGGGAATTCGACTCGCCATATATGAGATACGAGCAGGCGGTCATCGCATGCGGCCACCAGCCCGTGATCGCCACCAACTTCGCCGCGGGCTACTCGTACGACCTGCCAGGCGACCCCGGATACGGGCCTGGGATATTCACCGATACCTACTACTGCTCGGCCAAGGACGCCGAGGCGGCGGGATACAGAAGGCTGCCGAGATACGCGCCGGGCGGTGCTCTGGCTAGTCCCTAAGCCGCGTCGGTCGTCTGGATCGGGAGCCTTCGCTCGTGGCCGCACTCAGGACACTCGAACAATCCGACCAGCACGTCAGGCTGGCCCGCGTCGGAATGCATGGTGCGCAGCTTCATCGGCACTTTCGACTCGTGCCGCTCACAGGCTGGGGCCTCCTCGTAAGTCATGGCTTAACGGTACTCGCCGGCCCCCATGCCTCCTAGTGCCCGCGACACAAGGGCTGGCCAACATTGCTTGTCCTTCGCCCACACCCTAATCTCTTGAGTAGTGGCCACCAAAAAGGCAATCGAGGCGGAGGTTCAGCCACGCCCGACCGTGCGTGACGCGATGCGCTCGGTCCTGGTGGGCGCCAAGCTGGTCGCAGGCGCAGAGGGCCTCGACCACCCTGTCGAGTGGGTGCGCCTGATGGAGACGCCCGAGGTCCAGCCCCGGGCGGGGGATCTCATGTTCACCACAGGATTCCCGATCAAGGACGACGCCGAGGCCCAGATCCGCCTCGTGAGCCGGATCGCCGATTCAGGCGGAGCCGGCCTGGTGGTGAGGCCGATGCCCTATCTGCGGAAGCTGCCGCCTGAGATGGTCAGCGAGGCGGACCGCTTGAACGTGCCCCTCTTCACGATCGGCGCGGACGTCCAGTTCATCGACCTGATGGCGCCGCTTCTGGAACGGATCATCAACGCCGAGCACTGGCGCCTCAAGCGCTCGATCGAGATCCACCGCCGTTTCACCGACATCGTGCTGGATGGAAAGGGCGTCAACGAGATCTGCCGCACGCTGGCCGAGCTGCTCGAGAGCGCCGTCGTGATCGAGGATGCGAGCTTCCACCTCCTCGCTCACGCCGGCAGCAGCAGCGATCCGCACCGCAAGGAGACCATCCTCCGCCAGGGAACGCCGCAGCGCGTGCTTTTCGACCCACAGATCCAGCGCACGCTCCGCGAGGTCGAGGCCAAGCGAGGCCCGGTCAAGGTTCCGCCCTTCCCGCATGTCGGCATGTCTCGGGAGCGCCTGATCGCGCCGATCCTGGCCGCCAACCAGGTCCTCGGCTACATCTCGGTCCTCGATCACCCGCCCCACAACGAGGAGCTGGCATTCATGGCCATCGAGCAGGCGGCCCTGGTCCTGGCGCTGGCCGTCGCCAAGGAGCGAGAGCTGTCCGAGGTCGAGGGCCGGGTGCGAGGCGAGTTCCTCGAGGATCTGCTCCACGGCACCTACGGCGAGGAGGCCGCGGCCCAGCGGCGCGCCCGGCACCTCGGCTACCCGCTGAACGGCAGCCACATCGTGATGCTCGTCGACATCGACGACTTCCGCGGCTTCAACCGCGCCCGCCAGATCTCCGAGGACGCGATCCAGGCGCTGAAGCGCGAGTTCCTGCGCCGGGTGACCGGCGTAGTCCGGATCAGCTACCCGCGCGCCCTCCTCCAGGGCCGATCCGACCAGGTTGTGTCGCTGCTTCCCCTCGGAGCCGAAGGCGACGACCATCAGGTTCGCGTCCACGCCCTGGGGCTGCAGATCCAGCAGGCGATCGCCGATTGGAAGCCTGGCTTCACCGTTTCGGTCGGCTTCAGCGGCCCGGCAGAAGCGCCCGCGGGCGTGGCCGGCTCGCTGCGCGAGGTCACCTCTGTGATGGAGTCGCTGGCGCGCTTCAAGCGCTGGAGCCAGGTGGTCGCCGTGCCCGAGCTGGGTCTCACGGGACTCCTTGCCGCCGTCACCGACGAGCGGCTCGTCGACTACAGCCGCCGGCATCTCGGACCGCTCATCGAGCACGACGCCGCGCGCAAAGGTAACCTCGTGGCCACCCTGCGGGCATACCTCGAGACGGGTGAGCAGCAGCAGGCCGCACAGCGCCTGCGGGTGCATCCGAACACGCTGCGCTACCGCCTCGACCGCATCCGCGAGATCAGCGGTGTCGACCTCGAAGAGCCTGAGACGCGGCTGAACCTGGCCGTCGCCTTGCGGGTTCAAGCGCTCCTGGGCATGTAAAGGCCTGTGAGAACCGCATAAGGTTTCACGAGGTCTTTTGGTGTTGAGCCACTAGCTCGACCCCTCGCTCGCCGGTAGGCTTCGATCCAGTGCCCCCAGCGCTTCGACGATCACGCCTAGCCTGGCCGGGGGACCTCCCCACGAGCCGGGCGGCTTGCGGTATGGGCTTTGTCGCCACGCCCGAGCTTGGCCACCAGGCCGTGACCCTGGGCGTCCAAGCCCTCGCGCGGCTGTCACACCGAGGCGGCCTCGACGCCGATGGCAAAAGCGGTGACGGAGCCGGCCTCCTGATCCAGGTCCCGCATCGCCTTCTCGGGGGCGATTTTGGGGTCGCCGCCCTCTTCGAGTGGGACGACCGCGGGCGTGAGATCGTCGCCCAGTCCATCGCCGCCAGTGGCCTGCAGCTCGTCGACTGGCGCAAGGTGCCGGTCGACGCGGAAAGCCTGGGCGACCGGGCTCGTGCAACGAAGCCTGGGATCTGGCACGGCCTCATCGCCCGGCCGGACCTTGAACCCGATCAATGGGAGCACCGCCTCTACCTGGCGCGCCGCCGCATTGAAAAGCGAGCTGAAGCCGAGGGCGTCCGCATGTACCTGCCGTCGCTGTCGAGCCGCACCCTCGTTTACAAGGGCTTGATGGCCGGCACGCGCCTCGCCGACTTCTATCCGGACCTTCAAGACCCGAATTGCGAGAGCAGGCTCGCCGTCTTTCACCAACGCTACTCGACCAACACGATGCCGGACTGGCGGCTTGCTCAGCCGTTCCGCATGCTCGCGCACAACGGCGAGATCAACACGATCACAGGCAACCGCGCGTGGATGCGGGCCCGTGAAGCCGAGCTCGAGCCCGAGCTGCAGGGCGCGATCTGGCCCGAGGGATCGGACTCGGCGTCCCTCGACAACGCCCTCGAGCTCCTGGTGCACCGCGGTTGGGAAGTTTCGGAAGCGCTGATGAGCCTGGTGCCAGACGCCTGGGAAGGACGCGGCGACCTCGCCTCTGCGGTGCGCGACTTCTATCGCTACCAGTCGATCCGCTTCGAGCCGTGGGATGGCCCGGCCGCGCTGGCGTTCAGCGATGGCGT
>CATPBO010000120.1 GCA_955652835.1 Candidatus Dormiibacterota bacterium | reverse complement strand
TCGTGCTCTACCCGAACAAGCCTGCACTCTGGATGCAGAGCGGCACGAGCAGCAGCGCCGGCGCCCGCGCGTAGCAACTCTCGTCCAATTTCCAAGGGGGCAGCCACCGCTGCCCCCTTTATTTTTTGCCCTACGAAGTACCCGGCTCGTCTCCGCTGACGATCCAGCGCCCGCCTCCGCCGGTGGCGACGAGGTCGTCCGCCGCGCGCGGCCCCCACGAACCGACGGGGTACACCTCGGGGTGGCCCTCGCTCTCCCAGGCGCGGATGAGCGGATCCACGATTTCCCACGACAGTTCTATCTCCTCGGCGCCCGGGAATGCCGAGTGCCCGCCGGCGAGGACCTCCGAGAGCACGTTCTCGTAAGCGTCTGGCAGCGCCGTTTTCGTCAGGTGCGCGTAGTCGAGCCGCATCCCGGCCGGCACCATCTCGAATCGCGTGCCCGGCCGCTTGGCGCCAATCCTGAGTGAGATGCCCTCGTCTGGCTGGATCCGGATGACGATCAAGGTGGGGATGCCGCGTTGGCGGCGGCCGGCGATGCGCAGCATCGGCGCGTCGTGCAGCTTGATCACGACCTCCGTCACTCGCCGCGGGAGCGCCTTGCCGGTACGCAAGAAAATCGGCACGCCATCCCAGCGCCAGTTGTCGATCGACACTCGCAGCGCGGCGTACGTCTCCCGTCTGGAATCGGGCGCGACCCCGGGCTCTTCAAGGTACCCCTCGTACTGCCCTCGCACAGCCATGCTTGGATCGATCGGTGACATCGCGCGCAGCGCCGCGCGCTTCGCACGTCGCACGTAGTCCGCGTCAAAAGTCGTTGGCGGCTCCATCGTGATCAGGGCGAGGAGCTGCAGCGCGTGGTTCTGGATGATGTCGCGCACGGCGCCCGCCTGGTCGTAGTACCCGGCGCGCTTGCCAATGCCCTCCTCCTCCGCGACCGTGATGAGGATGGTTTCGATCAAGGTTCGATTCCACACCGGCTCGAAGAGCGAGTTGGAGAAGCGCAGCGCTATCACGTTCTGGACGGTGTCTTTGGCGAGGTAGTGATCGATGCGGAAGATCTGCTCCTCATCGAATGCTGCGGCGAGCTCAGCGTTGAGCTTGTGCGCCGAGGCCAGGTTGTGACCCAGTGGTTTCTCGACCACGATCCGGCGCGTGGCGTCGGCCTTTTTCGCAAGCCCTGAGACGGCAAGGCTGGCCACGATTTCGCTGAACGTCTCGGGCGGCGTGGCCAGGTAGAAGATGATGCACGGCGAGCTCGCGACAAGCTCCTTCAGCGGCGTAAAGCTCGAGGGGTCCGCGTAGTCGAGCTGGACCCATTCGGCATTGGCGCTGAGGCGCTCGTTGCCGCTGGATGCCTTGACCTCGGTTCGGAATTCAGCTGTCGACTTGTGACTGCGGGCCGCGCCTATGACTCGCACCGACTGCCCCTCGCGCGCGACCAGGTGGCCGAGCGACGGCAGGATCTTGCGATGTGCCAGGTCACCAGAGGCACCGAAGATGACGAGGTCCGCGGCTTGAGCCACGCCCAAAATCCTACGGGTCCGAGGCCTGCCCTTGGTCGACGATCACGTCGGTGCCGGCCAGCTCGTCGTGGTAGGGGCGATCCAGAACGAACGCTGCGGGTATTGCCAGCAAGCGGACCAAGGACTGCCCGACGGTTGGCCGCGAGCCGTCCACCGCGACCACCCGCTGCCCCACCACCAGGCCGCCCAGGGTGTGACCCGACAAGCTCCAGCACGCGACGTGGTAGGCCGCGGCGATGCCCAGCAACACATGCAATTTCGACCGCCGGCCCGCCAGGCCGGCGAGCGTGATGCAGAGGGCGACATCCACCACAGCTGCCCTCACGCGGTCATCCGGCGTTGCCGCGACGCCCTGGGCGGGTTCGCGGCCGCGAACCCGAAGGAGGTGCAGGCGCATGAGAAGGTGGTGGATTGGCAATTGCGTCAGCGCGTACAGCGGCATCGGGAGGCGTGGACGGTAGCCGTCCACGGACGCCACCAGACGGCCCTGTGCTGACTCGATTCGGAAACGGCCACCTGGCGCGCGGGCTGTGATTCCACCTTCGATCGGCCACTCGACGGCGTGGCGCGACTCCTTCGCCGGGCCGAAGCGCAGCAGCTCAAGCGGACCGAAGTAGAGGGAGCTGCCGCGGACCTGGACCAGGCCGAACGTCAGCTTCTGAATGTCGTCCAGGTATGCCTCGCGGAGCGTGCGGCCGGCGGTTGCGTGGGACATGGCAACCGAGTCTTCAACAGAGACCTGGCCGTCCTTCACACGAAGCATCGTCATATCTTGCTTGGGATGGCCATGGTTGAGTTCACGGCTGAGGTAACGGTCAAATGCCCGCCGGAGCGCGCATTCGACTACTTCGCCGACCACCGCCACGTCGCCGAAGTGCTCGAAGGCGTGAGCCGGTGGGACCCGGTCAACGCGAAAACGCGTGGCGTCGGCGCTCGCTACAACGTCGAGATGGTCGCGCTCGGCTTTCCGCTGAAGAGCGTGCTCCGGCTGAATCGCTGGCGGCGGCCACACGTGATCGGGTGGATCTCCGAGTCGGGGCTGATCAAGCAGGAGGGCAGCTTTACCTTTACCAAGGTGCGGTCCGGCGTGCGGATTGAGCTGCGCATCGCCTACGAGCCACCGGCCTCGGTGCTCGGGGCCGCAGTCGCGCGCCGCCTTGACTGGATGGTCCGGCAGCGGCTCCAGCGCACCCTGGAGCGAATTCGCGAGAAGCTGGAAGCTGATGGCTCTCGGGCGAGCCGGGAGGTTGACGGGCCCGTCCACTAGAGTGGGCGTATGCGGCTGACCAGCGATGCCCGCGACATCCTCGGGCAGTCCCCGATCGGCATGCTCGCGCTCCGCGCCGGCCGCCTCCCGCTGGTCAACCCCGCCGTATTCAGCTTCGCTGCCGGATCGTTGTGGATGACGACCTCCCGCTTTGCGGCCAAGACCATGCTCGCCCGGCGCGATCCGCGCGCCGCGTTCCTGGTCGACGGCGGCTCACGTGCGTTGCTGCTGCGTGGCGCGATAGAGGTGTTCGATCCCCTGTCGGTCTCGAGCCAGGTGCGCGCGATGCTCGATGGACCGGGCTACGTCCTTGGCATGGCCGGCTACGCCCTGAAGAACGCGCCTTTTGTCGCCGGCTATGTGCTCGACGTGACCAGGCTGCCGCGAGAATGGCTCCCGTATAACCGCGTCGTCATGCGGCTGCGACCCAGTGACGCCGACATCATTGATGGCGTTCAGTTCCCGGCGGCCCAGGCAGCGCGCGTGCCCGCGGTCCCGGCCGAGGTGAGCCGCCGTCTCGCAGGCGTCTCGCGCGGCTACGCCTGCTGGATCGAAGGCGGCATGCCGGTGATCCGCCCGGCCTTCTGGGAGGTGGATCGCGGACACGTCACCGTCGCACCGGCGAGCGGCCGGCCTCGTGTCGGATCGGCGGCCGCGCTTGTGGTCGAGTCCCATCACAGCTTCCGTCCCTCGCAGATGGTGGGTGCGTGCGTCCGCGGGACGTTTGGCGGCGCGGCGGATGGGTCCGCTATCGCCGAGCGATACGGCATGGAACCGGATGACGTTCCCTCGGCTATCGAGCTGCGAGCTGAGCGCGTGACCTCGTGGCGCGGTTTCTCCATCGCAACCTCCGTGCCTCGATCTGCCCAGCCCCTACGCGTTGCCCAGGGCTGAGGGGATGGCTAAATCGGCTGCGCCAGGCCTGCAGGTTCGCAGATGGTCCGCCGGCCAGTGGACCGAATCACCCGATGCCGTTGTCACCGAAGAGCCACTGCAGTTGATGCTTGGCGGCGAACCGCTGTCAGTCGTCATGCGCACGCCGGGACAGGACATCGAGCTCTGTGTGGGCTTGATGTTCTCGGAGGGCATCGTGCGGACGATTGAGGAAGTGACCCTGATCCGCATCAGTGCCGAGGCTGCGGAGGACGACGAGGGTGTCCGGGTCGCAGCCGATCTTGTCGAATCAAACCAGGTCGATTTGCACCTTGCCGGGGCACCGAGACGCAAGCCTGAGCGCTCGATGCTCTCGAGCTCAGCTTGCGGAGTTTGCGGCACGGTGCTGATCGAGGACCTCAGGCGAGACCTCGCCACGCTGCCGGATGGCCGCAAGGTCGACCCGTCCATCCTCCCTGGCCTGGTCGACAAGCTCCGAGAGAAACAGGGAGTGTTCGAGCGCACGGGCGGCCTTCACGCAGCGGGCCTGTTCAGCGCAACCGGAAAGCTGCTCTATCTGCGAGAGGACATCGGGCGGCACAACGCGGTCGACAAGGTCGTCGGGCGCGCGCTGCTCGACGGCGTCATCCCCGCTGCCACGTCAGTCCTGGTCGTCAGCGGACGCGCCGGCTACGAGATCGTGCAGAAGTCGATCAGCGCCGGCATCCCGGTCCTTGCGGCGGTCGGCGCGCCGTCGAGCCTGGCGGTGGCGCTGGCCCGAGAGTTCAACCAGACCCTGATCGGGTTTCTCCGCGGAGACCGCTTTAACGTTTACGCGGGACCGGAACGCCTGACTCGGTGATCCTCGTTCTTCGGCGCACTCACCCGGCTGCGCGGGTCGTGCTCGTTGGTGCTTACGTCGTGTGCGTCGAGTGGGCGCGCGCATCGATTCAGACCCAGCCGCACATGGCAATCGCCGCGTTGATTATGGGAGGGGCGGCTCTGGGGCTCGTGGCACTGCGCTCCCCGGCCGATCGGCTGGGCCTAGGTACGTCGAGGGTCGGCCTCCGGATCTTTGGAGGGCTGGCGCTGGGTGCTGTGTTCCTTTTGCCTGCCGCGGTTCGCTCCAGCGTCGCTCCCTTGCTGCCCGCGAGCCTTGCGGTCGCGGCCGTTGCCGTCTCCATCGGCGAGGAGCTGGCGTTCCGCGGCGCCCTTTACGCGGCGCTTGATGAGCTTGGGGGTGCACCGCTTGCGATCGTGGGCAGCACGCTGCTGTGGACTTTGGCGCACGCGCTTTCGCACCCGCCGGCGTTTCTCGGCGCCGTGGCCGCGGCCGGACTCTTGCTTGCGCTGTGGCGATGGGCGTGCCGCGACCTGGTGGCGCCGATCATCGGCCACACGATCGCCGACCTCGCCCTGTGAGGCGCGCAGCGCTACTGGCGGCGGCCGCGACGTTCTACGCGGTCGCGGCCTGGATGGTGGCTCCGGGTTTCTACGACGGGTTCGGCCCGCCGCAGCCCTACAACTGGACGTGCCCGCCGCCGCAAGCCGGCGCCAACGTTAAACCCGGCTCCGGCCACCTGGACATCAAAGTGGTCGGGAGTGTCAGCGACGCCAACTCAGCGTTCACGAACGACGGCCAGGTGGTCATCGGGTTCCTGCCGGGGGCCTTCGACGCCACAGGCAAGACCACGATCTCAGTCGACATCACGCCGCTGTCGACCTGCCCGCAGCCTGCCGGAATCCGGTTCGTGACCAACGTTTATCAGATAACCGCCACAGCACCGCTGGTGAAGCCCGCAAACCTGGTGCTGCGCTATTCGAACCTCGTACCGCCCCCCACAGACGTCTATTTCGCCAGCGACCCAGCCGCCCCATGGAAGTCGATTGGCGCGGCGCAGCAGGCGCAGCCGTTCACGATCGACACGTCGACCCGGTCGTACGGCTATTTCGCCGCCGGCTACTCATCGGCGTCGCCACCGCCCGGAGCCGTGAGCGTGGGCGGGGGCCAGGTGTTGCCAATCGTGGTGGCAGTCCTCATCGTGCTCGTGATCCTTGCCGGCATTCCGCTTGCCGTTCTTCGCCGTCGTCAGTCCCGCGGCGAGGTTGAAAAAGAGGACGAGGTCTAGTCGTACTTGATCGCTTCGAACACCGTTGCGCACTTGCGGCAGCGGTACTGGAGGGTCATCGCCTGCGTGCCGAAGAGCGAGATGACCTCCGCGTCGCGGGCGCTGCAGTGAGGGCAGCGAGGCTCCGCGCGAGGCCGCGCCGGTTCAGGTTTCTTTGGCGGCACTGGATGGCGCGAACTTCTTTTCTTCGAGTCCGCGCAGCATGCCAAAGGTATGCTCGTCGATCGCGCCTGGTCGGCTCCGGCGGCGCACCGCATCCCAGCTTTTCCAATCGACATCAACCTCCGGCGATTTCGTCTCGAGCTGCTCTTCGAGTCGCGCTCGCAGTTCCGTCGGTCCGAGGCTCAGCTTCCCATCGCGATGGAGCGTCGCGGTCTCGCCATCCGGCGGTCCGAACCACTCGATAGCTTCGCGCCATGCGCGGTTCAGCGGTTCAGCGTTGATGCCGGACTTGAGCCAGCTGCGTCCATGCAAGAAGTGGTAGCGCTCCTCCATCAGCATCTTGCGGAGGCGGTGCTGCAGCACCTCGACCGAACCGTTGACGCAGCCCTCGATCATTACCGTGAACGCGGTGTCGAGGATCGCGTTCGCGGCCACGAATTGCGCCCATTCGGACCACGGCTCATCGAAGTAGGGGAGTGCGCGGAGGCTTGCGGGATCCGACTCTCGCTCGGGACCGCGCGGGTCTGCGCCGAGCGGTTCGAGACACCCATACAGGACGCGGCTGTGGCCGAGGTCGTCGAGCCCCATGGCCGCCGCCGCGATGTCTGCCTCCAGTGATGGCGCTCGTGTCGCCCATTCGGCGTACCGCAGCCCAAGCATCTGCTTGTTGTCGGCGATGCTGAGGACAAGATCGGAGAGGCTCACGCGATCTCACCGGGTTGCCACAGCTCGATGACATGGTCCTTGCGGACGATCGCCATCTCGCACCAGCGCTCCTCGTCGTAGGTTGCGCGCGCGTAAGCCATGGCGAGGTCGTCGTCGGGCGCAACCACGCTGCCCACCTGGTGGAGTGGCTCTGCGCGAGTCTTGCGGGCGAACACTTCGTACTCGACGGCGTCGCCGGTGACGCGCTTGTAGTTGGTCGTCAAACGGCGAGTCCCCAGGACTCGAGCGCGTCGCGACCCGCCTCAGTCATGCGCGCCACCGTCCACGGCGGATCCCAGACGACGTTGACACGAACCTCGCGCACGCCGGATTCGCGCAGCAAGCGCTCGCGCACGTCCTCCAGGATGAACTCCGACGCAGGGCAGCCCATGGCCGTGAAGGTGAGGTCTACTTCGACGACACCATCGTGCTCGGCGATGCCGTAGATCACCCCGAGATCGACGAGGTTTACCGGCATCTCGGGGTCCTGAACTTCCGCTAGTGCGTCCCAGAGACGCCGGGTCATGACCCGTTCTTCTGGTGCGTCTTGCGGAACTTGTGGAACTCCTCCTGGAACATCGCCACCATCTCGACGTTGCGCGGGCCTCGCGCGCGCCAGCGGACCAGCACGTCATCCCATGTGGCCGGCTTCTTGAAGTCCCACCGCTTCGCCTCGGGGTCGAAGTCGCACGGGAAGGGATAGTCGAGATCCCAGACATCCTTTCCGTCGCGCACCTCTTTGTGCGCGGGGACTTTGATCCCGATCTGCTCGCAGTAAGGAACCACAGTGGAAAGCCACCACTGCCGCAGCTGATCGTTGGTCAATCCCTTGAGGCGGTATTCGAGCTGGGTCGAGTGCATTTTCATGGAGTCGGGAAGACCGAACCACTCCACGCTCAGCGGGAACATCCAGTCCACGGCGCGCTGCAGCTCGTCCTTCGCCGAGCCGCCGGCCGCGCTGATCCGCTTCATCCACGTCCGTCCGTTGCGCAGGTGGAAGTTCTCTTCGGCCATGACCTTGTTGAGCCCACGCTTCCAGGGCCCGTACGAGCACTTGTCGTGGATGTCTCCGAGCAGGCAGAAGCCGGCCTGGTCGTACATGCCGTTGGCGACCACCAGCTCCGTCCAGCTGTCGAGCGGAACATCAAAGGCGTAGGGGTACCGGAAGCTCTTCGGGTCGCGGCTGAAGATGAGCTTTTCTTGGTCTTCGCCCAGGTCTTCGAGGATGTGGTAGGCGATGTGGGCGTGCGCGAGCTCGTCCTGGATGATCGCGATGCCGGTCATAAAAGCGTTGATCGACGGGGCACGCTTGGCCGCGAGGTAGTAGGCCGGTGCGGAGATGAGTTCGGTGTCGCCAGAAACGATGAGCGTGTGCTTCAGCTCCCGGAGGTACTCGGGAGTCATCTCGTTCCGGGACTCGATCAGCTCCCCGGACTTGATCATCTGGTCGAACTCGGCCTGGGTTCCCATCGCCCTCCCATTCTCTGACAACGGAGCCGGGTAAAATCGTGGTTCGCTTCAGGGCCCGGCGTGCTGGCCCGAACCGTGGTGGCTATAGCTCAGCATGGCAGAGCACCAGATTGTGGATCTGGCTGTCGAGGGTTCAAATCCCTCTAGCCACCCCAAATTCCCCCCGATTTCCCGCTTGTGCCGGCACCGCCGCCTTCCGAGCTACGTGCATGACCCGCGGGGGCCGGCAAACCAGGCAATCGCGGCTGCGGTCAGGGTCGAGATTCCTTCGGCTTGACCTGCCTGATACGGGCGGCAATCAGTTTCTTCACGAGCGCTTTCGGCAGTGGCTCGCTGATCGGGAAATGCAAGGAACCCTCTGTGCTCGCGTAGCCTGAAAGGTCGTCTCGCAGCTCGGCAAGCACGGAACCGCTGTGAGGCAGGTAGGCGAGGTGATTCTTGAAGGCGGCGAATCCCGCGATCACCTTGCCATTCATCCGAAACGCCGGCATGCCGTACGAGATGACCTCCTCGGCATCCGGGACGATGTCGCGGATGGTCTGACGGAGCTTTTGCAGCGTCGCACGCTTGGGCTGCGCGACCTTCGCCAGGTAGTCGTCAATCTCTTGCTTCGACATCGGCAGTAATTGTGGAATACGGTTCAAGTCAACGGGAAGGAACAGTCAGAGTCCCGAACTCAAGTTCAAAAGTGCAGTTCTAAAGTCATCCCGATAGCGACCCCAATTGCCGATTCCCGCCGGAACCGGCAGCGGCGCCCACGAACTGCGTGTACGGAAAGTGGGGCTCATAGTCGAGGTGTCGCCGCATTCACGACGCGACGCCTTCCGGACTCCGGAAAGCTCGGCCGGCTGGACGCGGCACGCTCCACGGCGATCTCCTTGAGCCGGTCCCACGCCGGAGACGACGAGCCTGTCGACGTTGCGATCAGTTGAACGATGCCCGGGTCAGCGGCCGGCTGATTTCTGCTCGTGACGGCGGAGTCGCCTTGCCCGACGAACCACCGCTCGGAGCGGTCGGCCAGCGCCTCAAGGCGCGGGTCGTCGGCAGGCCAGTCGAACGCTGCGTCGTATTCGAGGTAGATCGCAACGAACTCCGGATCGTCGATCGCCTCCAACTTGTCGGCAAACCAGACGGCGGCCGCTTTCGGCGAGACGGACTGGAGCAGGATCCAGCCGTCGCGCTCCATCTGCACGGTGCGCTCGCTTACGCCAAGTTCGCGCAGCCGGTCGAGGTAGTCGGCGACATCTGCCGAGACGAAGAGCCGGTCGCCGGCGCTGAGCCGTGCGATCCGCTCGCGGGTGCGGCGCAGTTCCTTGGCCCGTTCCTGCAGGGTGCGGTCGACTTCGGTGATCGCCGCAGCGAACCGGTCCGGGCTGGCGGCGAGCAGCTCCTTTACGCGCGCAAGAGGCACGCCGGCCTCGGCGAGCGTTTTGATCTTGACGAGGTCGATGGCGTGCTGGGCGGTGTACCGCCGGTAGCCCGATGAGTCACGCCTCGGCTCTTCGAGCAGGCCGCGCTTGTGGTA
>CATPBO010000119.1 GCA_955652835.1 Candidatus Dormiibacterota bacterium | reverse complement strand
GGGCGGGTCGCCGTACTGCGAGCTGCCCCAGGCCGACGCCGCGTCGGCCCGCACCGGAAACAGGGCTAATCCAGCAGCGATCGCGAGGGCGACAAGGCGGCGCATGCCCGCAAGCTACCGTCGCCGGGCCGCCATGGGAACTGAGCCTGTTAAGGGAACGAGACTTGACAAGACAAGACGTCTAATCTAGTCTCGTCGCATGGTGCCCGCGACCAGGGAACGAATCCTCGACCAAGCTCGCGGCCTGCTCGACAAAGGAGGCAGCCCAACGGTGGGCCAGATCGCCTCGGCAGCGGGCGTTTCCCGAGCGAGCTTCTATCGCGCATTCGAATCGCGTGAGGCCTTGCTCGAGGCCCTCGACGTCCAGCCCGAGCCCGGCGCGAAGGAACGCGTGCTCGAGACCGCCCTCAAGCTGGTGGGCGCGTCCGGCCTGACAGCACTTTCGATGGACGACCTGGCAACCCAGGCCGACGTCTCCCGCGCCACGCTGTACCGCCTCTTTCCCGGCAAGGCTGCCCTCTTCACGAGCCTCATCCACGAGTACTCACCGCTGGACCCCGTGAGCCATTTGCTCAACACGAGGCAAAACGAGCCGCCCGAGGTCTTGATGCCGGAGATCGCCCGCACGGTGTACCGCACCCTGTACGGCAAAGGTGATAGCCGCCTCGGGGTGCTGCGTGCTCTATTTTTCGAGATCAGCTCCCTCTCGCCTGACAGCACGGAGGCCGCCCACGACGCAATCCGCTCGATAGTCGGGTCTCTCGCGCTTTACCTGATGCAGCACATGCAGAGCGGCAGCCTGCGCACGATGCATCCTCTGCTGGCGCTGCAGTCATTCGTGGGACCAATCTTTTTCCACCTCATGACCAGGCCATTGGCGGAGCGAATGCTTGGCCTCGACATCGATGGGGAGCAGGCGGTAACGCTGCTGACTGAGAACTGGCTGCGGGCGATGAAGCGAGGAGATGGCGACACAGATGGCTGATGCGTGGGCGGTCGACGTACAGAACGTTTCCAAGTCGTTCGACGAGATCAAGGCGCTCGACGGCGTGACTCTGCGCGTAAAGCGGGGTGAGATCTACGGCCTGCTCGGTCCTAATGGCGCGGGCAAGACGACGCTCATCCGCCTGATCGTCGGCCTCCTCGAGTCGCGCGCTGGAACGGTGACGGTGCTCGAACAGCGCATGCCCAACGTGCCGGTCCTCCGGCAAATCGGTTACATGACTCAGCAGGCAGCGCTCTACCCGGGCCTATCGGTCGAAGAGAACGTCCAGTTCTTCGCTGCGATCAACGGGGCCGAAGAAGGCGTCAAAGAAGCGCTCGAGCTCGTCGAGCTTTACGAACGCCGGAGCTCGGTGGTCGCGACCCTCAGCGGAGGCATGCGTCAGAGGTGCTCTCTCGCGTGTGCCCTGGTACACAAACCGCAGCTACTCCTCCTCGACGAGCCGACTGTGGGCGTCGACCCTCAGCTTCGCGTCCAGTTCTGGGAGAGCTTCCGGCGCATGGCCGCCGCGGGCACGACGATCATCGTCTCGAGCCACGTCATGGACGAAGCCGAGCGCTGCCAGCGCCTCGGCCTGATCCAGTACGGCAAGGTGCTCGCGGAAGGGACGCCAAGGGAGATTCGAACGCTGGGCGGGTCGCAGAACCTGGAAGAAGCGTTCCTCGCCCTCGCGGGGCAGAAGGCGTCATGAGCGGCCACCGCATTGCTGCCATCACAAGGCGTTTGCTCCAGCAATTTCGACGCGACCGCCGCACCCTGGCGCTGCTCTTTGTCGCGCCGATCGTCATCCTCGGGCTGCTCGGCTATTTGATGCGCGGCTCCGCTTCGGCCCCCGCAGTGGGTGTCGCAAACGAGGACCAGGGCCAGCTTGGCGCAATGGTGGCTGCTGCGCTCACCCGGTCGAGCGTGATCACGACGACCACCATCCAGGCTTCGGACGGCGATTCGAAGCTGAAGGATGGATCGCTCGCTGCGTACATCGTTTTTCCTCCGGATTTCAGCCAGCAGGCGCAGGCCGGCGCGATCGCGCCCGAGGTCCACCTCGAAGGTTCGCAGCCGGGCACGACCGCACCTGTGCTCCAGGCTTTGCAGCAGGCGTTGATCTCGCTGGCGGCGCAGGGGCCGGTGCACGTCCAGCCCCACGTGACCTACCTCTATGGCGGCCCAGGGTTCGACACGCTCGACTACTTTGGCGCCGCCTTCATCGGGGTGGTCGTCTTCTTCCTGGTGTTCGTCGTCACCATCGTGTCATTCTTGAACGAGCGGTCGCAAGGCACGCTCGAGCGATTGATGGCGAGCCCCTTGAGACGCGGTGAGATCGTGCTCGGCTACATGCTTGGGTTCACCGTGCTCGCGCTGGTCCAGTCAGCGGAGGTGCTCGTCTTCTCCCTCGCCGTGCTCAAGGTTCACAACGCCGGCAACGTCGCGCTCATCTTCGGCATCGAGGCCCTGATGGCAATTGCAGCGGTCAACCTCGGCATCTTCCTCAGCATGTTCGCGCGCACAGAGTTCCAGGCCGTGCAGTTCATTCCGCTGGTGGTCGTGCCGCAGATCCTGCTCTCGGGAATCCTCTTCCCCGTCGCAACCGAGCCGAGGCCGCTGCAGGTGGTGTCCGACGTGCTGCCCCTCACCTACGCGGTCAACGGCATGCGTGACGTGATGGTCAAGGGCGCCGACCTCACCTGGAGCTCGCTGCAGCTCGAGGTGGGCGTGGTGCTGGGCTTTGTCGTGCTGATCGTGCTCGCGGCCGTGGCCACCCTGCGCAGACGCATCGCCTAAACCCCGTACCCTGGGGGAATGCTGCTTGTCTGCTCGAGCCGCTGCGGCGGCGGACTGTTTCGCGCGCTTTTCGCCGAGGTCGACCTCGACGCCGGCGGCGCCTACCAGGACCATCGAGTGACCCAGCCCGGCTATGTCTGCCTCAACTGTGGGGCGCCGGCATTCGACCTGGGCGAGGTTCCGTCGGAGATGGCCGCTGAAGACGAGGCCGACGCGGCCCCGACCACGACTGACATCCTCTGCCCGGTTTGCGAGTCGCTCGTCCAGGTCGACGCCGGCATGGAGTGCCCGAACTGCGGCGCGCCCCTTGAGGTGGCCTAGCCCGCCGGGCGCGCGCAGGGCGCATTTTCAAACCAGAGAAGCGGTGCCGACCAGGATGCTGAGCATCCAGCGCACGGCGGCGGCATCACGACGGCGGATCGCCATTCGGAGCGCCCGCACCGCGCGCGGGGTGTCGAGGTCGTCGGCCAGCGCCGCGTTGAACTCCTTGAGCAGCGCCGGCGAAGCCTGACCGTCCGGGTCCTTGAGCACGGTGCGAGCACGCTCGATCACGCGCGCTGCCCTGGCCAGCGCGGCCCAGTTGAAGTCCCAGTCGCGCCGGTAGCGATGGGAGATGAGATAGAGGCGAACCGCAGCGGCGGGTGCGCGCTGCAGAGCCTGGCTGACCTTGACCAGGTTGCCGAGCGACTTGCTCATCTTCCGACCCTCGTATCGAACCATTCCGGTGTGCATCCAGACTTTCGCGAACGGAGCCTTGTGGGTCAGCGACTCGGACTGCGCACGCTCCGACTCGTGGTGGCTGAATATGAGATCCCGGCCGCCGCCGTGAATGTCGATCTGCTCGCCGAGGTACCGCATCGCCATCGCCGAGCACTCGATGTGCCAGCCCGGCCGTCCGGGTCCGAACTTCGACGGCCACCACGGCTCGTCCGGAGCAGAGCCTCTCCAGAGCGGGAAGTCGAGCGCGTCACGCTTCGCGCCTGGGCCGACCGTTCCAAGCAGCCCCTCGTCGCGCAGCTTTCGCAGCATGGATCGCCGCGTGCGATGCGACAGGCGGCCGTACCCGCGGTATCGGCTGACGTCGAAATACACCGCGTCCGTGCGGTACGCAAATCCCTTCGAGTGCAGCCTGGTCGCTGCGGACTTGATGCGGTCGATCTCGTCGGAGACCTTGGGCATGAAGTCGGGCGGCCGCCAACCGAGCACCGTCATGTCGCGGATGTGAACTTTCGTTTCGAGATCAGCCAGGAACTTCCAATCAACCTCGTCCCGGCGAGCCTGTTCAAAAAGCGGGTCATCGACGTCGGTGATGTTCTGGACGTAACGCACGCGCATCCCGCCCGACTCCAGGAAACGAACGAGCACGTCGAACATCAAGAAGGTGAAGGCATGGCCCATGTGCCCCGAGTCGTACGGTGTGACGCCGCAGACGTAAAGCGTGAGTGCCTTCCGGTTGCCCTTGGCCCGCGGTGCAAGGCGGACCTTCCGCTCCGTCAGCGTGTCGTGGACACGCAAACGGACGGCGGGCTCAGTCACGACAGAGGTGGTCCGTGCTGTTAGGTCCCGGTGCGGGCGGCAACTGAAGCGTCGGCGCGCAGAGCCTCAACCCTGTCCGTCAGCTCCCACGGCACTCCGAGGTCGTCCCGGCCGAAGTGTCCGTAGGCCGCTGTCGGCCGGTAGATCGGGCGCATCAGTTTCATGTTCGCGATGATCGCTCCGGGGCGCAGGTCGAAATGGCGCCGCACCAGCTCGTTCATCTCAGCCTCGGGGACGGATCCGGTGCCGAACGTCTCGACCGAGATCGAGGTCGGATGTGCACGGCCGATTGCGTACGAGACCTGCACCTCGCACCGGTCGGCCAGACCCGCCGCCACCAGGTTCTTGGCCACGTGTCGTGCCGCATATGCCGCGGATCGGTCGACCTTGCTGGGATCCTTTCCGCTGAACGCACCGCCCCCATGCCGCGCGATGCCGCCGTACGTGTCGACGATGATCTTGCGGCCGGTCAGGCCCGCGTCCGCCGCCGGACCACCGAGCAGGAAGTGACCGCTCGGGTTGACCATGATCTTGGTATTGCTGTCAACGACCATGCCCTTGAGCACGGGGTCGACGACCAGCGCGCGCACCCCTTCGATCAAGTCTTGCTGTGTCACGGATGCCGAATGGTGACTCGAAACGACAATGGCTTCGATTCGCTTCGGGCGCCCTCGTTCGTACTCCACGGTCACCTGGGTCTTGCCGTCGGGACGGAGGAATGGAAGCGAACCGTCTTTGCGCGCCTGAGCGAGACGCCGCGCCAGGCGATGCGCAAGCGAGATGGTCAGCGGCATCAGCTCGGGGGTCTCGCGGCACGCGAAGCCGATCATCATCCCTTGGTCGCCCGCACCCTGGAGCTCGAACGGGTCGTCGGCGAGGCTGCCCTCCCGCTCCTCGAGCGAATGGTCGACGCCGGCGGCGATGTCTGGGGACTGCTCTTTCAGATAGACCTGGATCAACGCGTGGTCGGCGTCGAACCCAATCTCTTCGTTGTTGTAGCCGATGTCGCCGATCGTGTCGCGGATGGTGCGCTGGATGTCGAGCTCGGCGTGCGTGGTGACCTCACCGATCACGACACAGAGGCCCTTGGTGATGGCCGTCTCACACGCGACGCGAGCGTGAGGGTCCTGGGCAAGCATGCCGTCTAATACGGCATCTGAGACCTGGTCGCAAACCTTGTCCGGGTGCCCTTCGGTGACCGATTCTGAGGTCATCAGGAACGAAGGGGATTCGCTGAAGGAAGTTGTCACAACGACCGCCAATCATAACCGCGCATGTTGGCCGGACCTAAACAGACGCTGTTACGACCCGTTGCGCTGCCGGCTGTCCTCTGGTTGTTGACCCAAGAGCTGGGCCTGCAGCGCGAAGATGTCGTCGAGGACGCGATCGATGCGCCGGCCTTCGAGGCGGTGGTCGGCGATCACCCCCGCGCGCTCGAGGTGGCGGCGCAGCGCTGTCCCGAGGGGTCCATCAATGCGCGTCTGTCCTCTTACCTGTGCCTCTTCGAGCAGTTGGAGGCAGCGGTCGAGAGCAAGCTGCTTGGACCTATGACTCTTGAGCTCCATGTCAGGCCGTTCCCAGCACCTCGACCCGGCCGGCAGGCGTGATTCTCACGTGGACGGTGTTCAAAGCCGGAAGTGGATACTTTGTATCGGTCGACTTGCCGTCCGGAGTGAATGAAGCCGGATGGCAGGGACAGTCGAGCAGGGCTTGACCGTGGTTCCACCACAGCTCGCATGGCAAGTGCGAGCAGATGGACGACACCGCGGTGACTGAGTCTCCGCGGCGGAACAGGAATGCCCCCACGCTGCCGGCGGTGACGTGCTTGCCCTCGCCTTCGACCAGGTCAGACATCGCGACGACATCGACCCACCGACCACCGATCGGGTTGATCGGCTCGCCTCCCACGCGCTTTGCGGTGAGGGACGGCTCCATCGCTCTGCCCACCAGGCCGCCCGTGACCACACCTGCCGCGATGCCGAAGCCGGCGACCAGCGCCGCCCGTCGGGTCAGCCACGGGTCACGGGGGGCCGATTCGAGCGCATGCTCCAGGCGCTTGCGGAAAGCCGGGTTCATGCGCTGAGGACCCTGCCGGCCGGCGACGAGGCGGGCGGCGGCCGTGATGGCGGCCTTTTCCTCGGCGTCCCCCCCGCGAAGCTTCAGCCGGCGCCCGTGCAGGAGGTCGGAAACGATCTTGTCGACTCGGTTTTCTGGCTTGCTCATTCCGTTACTCGCACCTTGGCAGCCGCGCGCAGGGCGCGAAGCTGCATGACCTTGACGGCCCCGACGGTCGAGTTCATCTCTGCGGCCACTTCCTTCAACGAATACCCGTGGAGGAAACGCAGCTCCAGCACACGGCGATAGTTGTCCGAGAGCTCAGCCAGGATTCGCTGCACGGTGTCGGCGCGCTCATCGGACGGCGCCACCTGGGGGACGGCCAGCTGGAGGTCCTCGTGGAGCTCGGATTCGGAGAGTCCCAGCCGGGTGCTCCAGAAGCCGCCAAGCACCGAGCGGGCGGTGGCGAAGAGGTATCCGCGGATGCTGCTCGCCGGGGCCCCCTCCCGCAGTCGCGGGATCGCCTTCAGCGCGACCTGCTGCGTGAGGTCCTCTGCGTCTGCGCGGTTGCCGACACGCGCGTAGATGAAGGCGTACACGATTTCCAGCTCGTCCAGGGCAATGTCGGTGGCACGTGGAGCCATCGCGAGCTGGAGCACGTCGCCTGGCTCTTCCGATCCGGCCGCCTGTTCGTCAGGTGGGCG
>CATPBO010000118.1 GCA_955652835.1 Candidatus Dormiibacterota bacterium | reverse complement strand
GCCTCACGAGCTCGTTGGCTTTGACGTCTGGCGGGAACCGATCGTCCTCGGGCGCGTAGCCGATGCGCTGGCGCAACTTCCATCCGGCCTTCATCGGATCCATGCCGAGCACCTCGAGCTTGCCGCCATCGGGCTTGAGAACTCCGAGCAGCAGGCTTATCAGCGTGGTCTTGCCGGCGCCGTTGGCCCCGAGGAGGCCGGTCACTCCTTTCTGGAGCTCGAAGCTGACGTCGCTCAAAGCGAGCACGTGACCGAATCGGCGCTGCACGCGCTCAGCGGAGGCGATCGCTGTCACGTCGGCCGAAGTCTAGTTGAGGGCAACCGCATATTCGTGCGGATCCTTGGGGAGCAGGAAAGCCCATGAATCCAAGACCGAGCCGCGGCTTGCCGACGCTCTTACGAGTCGCCGGCGGCGCCGTGCTCTCATCGTCGCGATCGTGGCGCCCGTTTCTCATCCGGATTTTGCATTCGTGTTCACTCTCGGCCCTCCAAGTGCATCTGACGTGCAGTACTGGTCTTGGATGCGATCAGGCGCGTCTCGAAAGTGTCGGCGGCTGCGCGCGGGCCGCCGGCGGCCGCGAACCCATCCGCCACCCGCTTGGCTCCTGCCGTCATCGTGAGTGCTTCGAGGACTTTAAGTCGAAGGCGCCTTGGACTCAGCCGGCCGGCGGGCAATCGCGTGCCCGCGCCCGCAACCTCCACGCGCCGAGCGACCTCGCGCTGGTCACGCCCGAATGGCACGGCGCAGACCGGCACGCCGCGCGCCAGGGCCTTTTGCGTGGCGCCCATGCCGGCGTGCGTCACGGCGCAAACCGCACGGTCGAGCACGGCCGCGTGCGGTATGAAGCGCTCCACGTGCGCGTTGGCCGGTGCAATGAAGCGAGCCGGGTCGCCGGCGGGCAGAGTGGCCACGATGGTGAACGTCTCTTGCGCAAGGCCTTCTAGCGCTGCCTGCACGAGCCGGCCGTCGTCCTGGAATTCGGAAGAGGTCGTCACCAGCACGATCGGGCCAGTGATCTCGTTGAGCCATCGTGGCGGCTCCGCCGGAGGATCCCACTCGCACGGGCCGACCATGACGATGCTCTCAGGCCAGTCGCTGCGCGGATACTCGAACGGCTCCGCAGTCATGTAGATGACCAGCGGCGGGCGAAAGAACAGGTCGTCGACTCTGGCGAGCGGCGACAGCCCCATCTGGCTGCGAGCATCGTTGAGCGCCGGCATCATCCCCCGCTCGATCGTCCCGAGCACGATTGGGCGCAGCATGCGGTCGCGCAGCCGGCCGAGCGGCCCCCGGGCTGGGGCCAGCCCGGGCCCGAAGGGTGGGACGTCTTTTGACCGCAGGAATATTGGATAGGGGCAGAAGGCCGCCCAGGGACCGCCCCATGCCTCGGCCGCCGCCAGGCCGCCCCAGCTGTTGATGTCGACCAACAGCGCATCAGGTCGCTCGTCGGCGATGGCCTGGCGCAGGTCCGGCCCATCATGTTCGGCGCGATCCAGGAAACGGCGCACGGCGCGACCCAGAGCGGCCTGGGGGTTGCCGGCACGCGAGTCGTCATGCTCGATCGCCTCCACTCTCCCGGCGATCGGTCGCGTATCGAAGCCGCGACCCCGCATCATCGGCACTTGCGACGAGAGCGTGCGCAGCGAGATCTGATGTCCCCGGCGGCTCAGCTCGTCAAGAATCGGCGTGAGCGGAAACAGGTGACCTCGCGCGGGCGACGTGTAGCCGAGGATGCGGGCCATCAGGATCCCTCCAGCAAAGGATTGAGGAGCTCGACCATGGCGAGCTCCGTTTGACGGCGACTCAGACCCGCATCGCGGCGCAGGAGCTTCCAGGTGTAGACATCGCAGACCGCCACGAACTGGGCGAGCCGGCGCACCCTCTCCAACCCGCGGAGGCGGGCGAGGGCCGGGGCGAAGACGCGGGCGCACCAGGCGCGGTGGACCTCTCGGCCGCCCTCGATGATCGCTCTCAGTCCAGAAGTGCGCCCCTCTTCAGCCAGCATTTTCATGACGGGATCCCCGGTGACCTCGTAATCCTCAATCAGGATGCGAACCGCGCCGGCTGTGTCGCCAGGCACGGCCTCGTTGCGACGCCGGCGAACCTTTTCCGTCTCGCGCTCGACCGCTGCGGTGATGAGGCCATCCCGGCCGCCGAAGCGGCGAATCACGGTCTGCACAGTGACTCCCGCACGGCGGCCAACCTCGTCTAGGGAAATCTTGTCGGTCGGTAGCTCCCAGAAAACCTCTACCGCAGCATCGAGGATGCGTTCCGCAGTGGCCGCGGCGGCCTCGGCCCGAGCGACCATTGTGTACGCGCGCCTCACTTGCAATTTGATGTTAACGAGCTTAACATGAACTAGTCGCCCGAGCCGCGCTCGAATAGGAACGAATTCTATGGAGGCGCCCATGAAACGACTGGCCAGTGTGGCATGGCAGCGTCCGCCTCGCATTCGAACGGCCTATCCGGATGGATGGGCTGTGGATAAGCGTCAAGGAGGGAAATCAGAAGGATGGTGAATTTCAGCCGCAAGGCTTATTCCGTCGTCAGCGTTCTCCTGTTGTCCGAGATCCTCGCGCAGTTCTATTTCATAGCTGGCTGGGCCTTCTCGGCGTGGCTGGCCGACGACAACGAGAAAAGCGTCGCAGCGGCCGTGAAAGGCTCTGATGCCTTCGTGTTCCTTCATTTCCTAAACGGAATGTTGGTCATTCCGGTGACCATCCTCGTCCTGGTCGGGTTGTCGTTCGCTTCTCGCTATTCCTGGCGCACAACCGGCCTCACCGCGGTGCTGGTTGGGCTGTGGGTACTCCAGTTCGCGCTCGCGATCGCCGGCTTCAACAAGCTCGCTTTTGTGGCCGGCTTGCACGCGGTGAACGCGGTGGCCTTGGTGACTTATGCGGCCTGGACCGTACGCCGGAACTGGGCGTTCGGCCGCAACGGACAGACAACGTCGGCGCGCGCGGCTGGCAGCATCAGAACTGGAGAACAACCAGCATGAGCATGTTTCGCAAGGCATACAGCGTCGTCGGAGCGCTGCTGATTCTCGAATACCTTACGCAGTTCTATTTGATCGCGACCGCAATCTTCACTCTGGCTCAGGCGTACTTCGAGAATCAAGGTCAACCGAGCTCGAAGGCGATCTACGGCTCTTTCAAGAATGCCGACTCCATTGCCTCACTCCACATCTTCAACGGCTACGTCGTCATCCCGATCACGACCCTGGTGCTCATCGGGCTCTCCTTCGCAGCTCGTCGTCCGCGAAAGACGACCGGGCTGACGGCGCTTTTGTTGGTCCTTCTCGTGCTCCAGATTGCGCTGGTCTGGTTGGGGATTCCCGGGGTGACGGCGCTCCACGCGCTCAACGCCCTCGTCCTACTCTCACTAGCAAGCTGGCTGACCTGGACGAACTGGGCCTGGCGCACCCAAAGCGTCCCGACGAAGCCGGTGGAGGCGATTCCTTCCCCTAGGGCTCCGTGATCCGTTCCGTAAATGCTCGGAAAGCGAGACAGCGTATTCAAAACCCGAAGGTGGGCCGAGGGCGGACTGTAAGCCGGGTTCTATGGGAACGAGTTCAATTTCGCGCCGGCGAATATCAGACGAACCCTACGACACGTCCCGATCGAGTGCGACTGTTCCCAAATTGTTCCCTCAGGAATTGAATCTTCTGTCGGCTGTTCGTGCCGATGCGTCACTCCTGTGGTTAGTGAAAAATAGGGATGTGACGACGCCAAGCGGACACTAGATGTCAGCAGCTCGAAGATCGTTACAACCCCTACCCATCAACTACGTTTCCTCGAGGACGACTCCGGCCGAACCGTCGACGGTGACAAGCATCCCGTTCCGAAGCTTCTGGGTCGCATCGCCGGTTCCGACCACCGCCGGGATCCCGAACTCCCGCGCCACCAAAGAGGCGTGCGCCATCACGCTTCCCACGTCGGTCACGACCGCGGCGGCACGCGCGAAG